>JADFZS010000160.1 GCA_015232405.1 Magnetococcales bacterium
AACAATATCCGTATAAACGCGACAAAAACGAATCAACAAACTGGAATAGTAGGTTTTTTTAGGTTGCAGCTCTCTACCCAAACACATCCGGTGAGCCTGAGCCTGCTCTTAAAATTTTTGGTGTGCCGCCTGTTAGGTCTACTATGGTTGATGGGTTTTCCAGGAGGATGCCGCCGTCTATTATCAGGTCTACTCGGCCTTTGGTTTTATCTGCTATTATCTCTGGGTTTCCTTGTATGTCCTCTGCTGGTAGTCGGAAAGAGGTGGATAGTAGGGGTTCGTCCAGCTCTTGTAGTAGGGCTAGGCAAATTGAGTGGTCGGGAATTCTTAGGCCTATGGTTTTGCGTTTTGGTAGTATTGATTTGGGCACATCCCTTGTTGAGTCCAGTATGAATGTGTAGGGACCGGGGAGAAATCTTTTTAATAGGCGGTAGGTCTGGTTATCGACCCTGGCATATTTGGATATACCTGAAAGATCGGGGACTAAAATTGATAGTTGATGGGAGTTTGGTAGACGCTTTAGCTGCATGATGCGTTCTACCCCTTTGCGGTTGCTGATCAAGCAGCCCAGGCCGTAAGTGGTGTCTGTGGGAAAAACTGCAATTCCACCTTTTCTTAAAATATCAGTGGCTTGATTTATCAGCCGTTTTTGTGGGTTGTCTGGGTGTATCCGAAAATATTGACTCATATCCTGCACTTCTTCTACCTAAGTTTATAATTGGTGGTTTATTGTTACTTTTTGGTGCATTATCCTATAGATTGTGCAGTTGGGATAAAGTAACTATTGCAATTTATTGTTTCGACCAGTTTATCAGAAAAAAGTTATTATCATCAATAGAGCGGTTTTTTTCTTTTTTTTTACAATAGATAAACCAATATGTTACAATTGGCGTTTGTTTCAAATTAGCAAATTTTATAACTGTTGCCAATAATATCCGGTTGAAAATACTAGAAACTGAATTTTTGTAGTGGAGAATTTACATGGCTGTATATCGTTCCCGAACTTCCACCCACGGTCGTAACATGGCTGGTGCTCGTTCTTTATGGCGAGCAACAGGTATGAAAGAGGATGATTTTGGTAAGCCTATTATTGCTGTTGTTAACTCTTTTACGCAGTTTGTACCTGGGCATGTCCATCTACGTGATATGGGGCGGTTGGTGGCTCGACAAATTGAGACTGCTGGTGGTGTAGCAAAGGAGTTTAACACCATAGCCATTGATGATGGAATCGCCATGGGTCATGACGGTATGCTTTATTCGTTACCGTCTCGGGAGTTAATAGCAGATAGTGTTGAGTATATGGTAAATGCTCACACTGCGGATGCCATGGTATGTATTTCCAACTGTGACAAAATCACACCGGGCATGTTGATGGCAGCGTTAAGGTTGAACATACCAGCTGTTTTTGTCTCTGGTGGACCAATGGAGGCTGGAAAAGTAATTAACGATGGTGGTGAGGTGGAAAAACTGGATCTAATTGATCCTATGATTGCAGCCGGGGATGCTAATATAAGTGATGAGAGAATCGAGACCATGGAGCGGTCTGCCTGTCCTACTTGTGGATCTTGTTCTGGTCTTTTTACTGCCAACTCCATGAACTGTCTAACGGAGGCTTTAGGGCTTGCTTTACCGGGTAACGGAACTTTGGTTGCTACCCACGCCGATAGGCAGCTTTTGTTTCACAAGGCTGGGCGAACAATAGTTGAGCTGACCAAAAGGTATTATGAAGAAGATGATGAGACGGTATTACCACGATCAATAGCCACCTTTGAAGCGTTTGAGAACGCCATGACGTTGGATATTGCCATGGGGGGATCTACCAACACCATCTTACACCTTCTGGCAGCTGCCCAAGAGGGTCAAGTTCCCTTTACCATGTCTGATATTGATCGTTTATCCCGTAAGGTTCCTTGTCTTTGTAAGTTGGCACCATCGACAAATAAATATCATATGGAGGATGCTCATAGGGCAGGGGGTGTACATGGAATTTTAGCAGAGTTAAAGCGTGGTGGGTTGCTCCATGAGGGGTGTTATACGGTACATTCGCCAACCATTGGAGAGGCGGTAGATAATGAGGATATTATCTCTGAAGAGGAGTTAAGCGAGGAGATCAGGCAAAAATATCTTGCTGCTCCCGGTGGTGTGGCTACGACTGAACCTTTTGGGCAATCGGCACGTTGGGAAGATCTTGATATTGATCGTAATAACGGTTGTATACGTAACATGGCATCGGCTTATTCCAAAGATGGCGGGCTAGCGGTTTTATTTGGCAATATAGCCCGTGACGGTTGTGTGGTAAAAACTGCTGGTGTTGATGAATCCATCTGGAAGTTTTCTGGCCCAGCTCGGATATTCAACAGTCAGGACTCTGCTTGTGCTGCAATATTAGAAGATAAAATTCATGCTGGAGATGTGGTGTTGATTCGTTATGAGGGGCCTATTGGTGGTCCTGGAATGCAGGAGATGCTCTATCCTACGAGCTATATAAAATCCAAAGGTCTTGGTAAAGCATGTGCTTTGATAACCGATGGTAGGTTTTCTGGTGGTACTTCTGGTTTATCTATTGGTCATATTTCACCGGAGGCAGCAGAAGGTGGTGAAATAGCATTGGTTAACGAAGGAGATATCATAGAGATTGATATTCCCAACCGCTGCATAAGAATGGCGGTATCTGATGAGGAGATATCTAGAAGGCGAGCTGCGATGACTGGTTATGCACCTACGGGGCGTAATCGGGTGGTATCAAAAGCATTACAGGCGTATGCGGCGTTGACTTCGTCGGCGGCGAAGGGTGCGGTACGGGATTTGGGGCGGTTGAAGCGGTTGGGTAGACCGTCTGATTAAGAAAAACTAAATGGGATGGGTCTGGGAAGGGGCTGGTCCCTTCCCAGTGGGGTATGGGGCAAAGCCCCAATAAAAATGTAGAAAAAAAGCAATAAATCATATCTTTAACAGTAAATTTAAAAAAAAACAAAACATGGGCATTGTTAAGAACAAGTCCATGTAAAAAACTATAATATCGGCAGTTTGGAACGTTCCCCAGGTATATCCACAACCAACATAGGCAGTGCATAACCCGGTAGCATAGGTCGCATCTTCAATAATAACTCCCGACCTTTTTTTTCATCCACATAGAAGTGTGCCGCTCCTGCGACGGGATCAAGCAGGTGGAGATAATATGGTGTGACACGGGCATCTATGAGGGTTTCGCTAAGTGTTATGAGGGTGGTTACATCATCATTGATACCTTTTAGCAATACCGACTGGTTATAGAGTGGAATACCTGCTTCAACCAACTCCTGAAGGGTGTTTTTAACTCCACTGTCCATCTCTGCTGGATGGTTCATATGAATTACCATCGACATCACAAGGGGTAAATCTTTAAGGGCTTTTATTAAGTCAGGTGTGATTCGTTTTGGGCTAGCCACCGGGACTCTGCTATGAATGCGTAATCTTTTTATATGAGGTATTGTTGTGAGGAGATTTGATATTTCAAGCAGTTTGTCACTGTTCAACATTAATGGATCACCACCAGAGTAGATTATCTCTTTAATTGATTTATCCTGGCGGATTGTCTCAACGGCTTGGCTCCACTCATTAATTGATTTAGGGATATTGTTGCTTTTTATGTGGCGACGAAAACAGTAACGGCAGTGGATTGGACAGGCTCCAGTAAGTTGCATAATGGCTCGACCATGATACTTTTTAATATATCCCGGTGCTTTTGCATATCTGCTCTCATTTAACGGATCAACAACAAACCCCGGTTTGGTCTTATTTTCATGTTTAGTTGGTAGAATTTGTTGTAAAAGGGGGTCTTTTGGGTTGTTCCAATCAATTCTTGTGGCAAATTCTGGAGTAAGCAGTAGGGGGAAATCTCCCTCTGCTTGTTTTGAGTAGCTTTTTAGTAGAGACAACTTTTTTAAATTATCTGCTAGTTGAATATCTTTTTTAACAAATCCAATTGGCGGATTGTAACTCATAAGGTATAGTTCATTTTTAAATTCAGGTGTTGTATTTTGTGCTTGGTTTGCACTTTTTTATATTGAATAAGGATTGAAGGTAACATGCTTAACCACAACCAGTTACGTCAGGGAACCCGTGTTGAAATTGATAATCTACCATGGATTATAATTGATGCCCAGTTTGTAAAACCAGGTAAAGGCCAAGCTTTTACCAAGATAAAAATTAAAAATTTAGTTGATGGGCGGGTAATTGAGCGTACCTTTAAATCCAGCGATTCGGTATCCAAAGCCGATGTTATGGATAAAACAATGCAATTTCTCTATAGTGATGGAGAGTTTTGGCATTTTATGGACCCGGATAGTTATGAGCAGGTGGCCTTAACAGAAAAACAGGTTGGTAATACCACCCTTTGGCTTCGTGAGCAAGAGAACTATGAGGTAACTCTTTGGAAAGACAAAGCCATAGCGGTAATTCCTCCGCCGTTTGTTATCTTGGATATTACTAAATGTGACCCTGGTATTAAAGGGGATACTGTCTCTGGAGCCAGCAAGCCAGCAACTTTGGAGACTGGTGCTGTTATTAAGGTTCCACTGTTTGTCAACGAAGGCGAGCGGGTGAGAGTTGATACCAGAACCGGACAGTATGTAGAACGGGCAAAATAACGGATTTGATATAGCCCGGATATTTTTTATAAAATGTCCGGGTTTATGATCTGGTTGAAACCAACAGATAACCAAGAATTTGCTATTTTTAATTTATTGATAATAAAGAGCAATTTTTTATATGTTATTTTGAGCTTATACTCAAATATCCCCCTGGGTAATATAGTGTGACAACCACATCCCAATCCCCACTTTGGCAGCCATCAGCATCATTAGAAACCTTGAAATCCCGTGCTCATATTATCAACTTGATAAGGCAGTTTTTTCAAAACAGGGATGTCTTGGAGGTAACAACTCCGGTATTGCTATCAACTGTAGCCCCTGAGAGATATCAAAATCCCCAAGTTTGTGACAATGGTTTTTTGCACTCCTCCCCTGAGACAGCAATGAAACGTTTGGTGGCTGCTGGTTATGGATCGATTTTTCAAATATGCCAAGTATTTCGTGCTGATGAAGCAGGTGTAATGCATAACCCTGAGTTTACCATGTTAGAGTGGTATCGTCCTGGTTGGGCAATGGCTGATTTGATGGTTGAGGTGGGGGATTTATTACAACATATTCTCAACTGTCCACCGCCAATTACTTTGACATTTTGTCAAGCATTTCAAAAATATGTCGGTATTGATCCATTTTTATCACCCTTGTCAGAGTTGTCTGAAAAAGTTTCTGTACCTCCACCAGATGGATTGGATAGGGGAGGATTGGTCGATTTATTATTGGTGGACAGATTGGAACCAGCCCTTAAAAAACAAGGAGGTAGCCTTTTTTTGCTGGATTATCCGGCATGGGACCCTGCCATGGCTGAGGTTGATCCTGGCCCCCCAAAAGTCGCAAAAAGATTTGAGATGTATGTAGATGGTGTAGAACTTGCGAACGGTTATCAGGAGTTGAGAGATGCTGATGAGCAAAACCGACGTTTTTTACAGGTTAACCAGCAGCGCAAACAAGATGGAAGGCAACAATTGCCCATTGATAACCATTTTTTGGATGCTTTAAAACATGGTTTACCCCGTTGCGCAGGAGTTGCCCTTGGTGTTGATCGTTTGCTGATGCTAGCTATGAAAAAAAACAGGATAGCCGACGTTATGGCCTTCCCGGTAGATAGGGCATAAAGATAACAATTGGATGATATTTGGTTAATAGGAGTTTGAAATGGTTTTATTACACACACCAGCGGGTGAATTAGGGGCTGTAGCCTCAGATTTTTCCTTAATGGGGGTGGACGGCAAACAACACTCTTTGGCAGATTATAAAGATTCTAAAGTGTTGGTTGTTATGTTTATTTGCAACCATTGCCCATATGTGCAGGCCATTGAAACCCGTCTTATTAAGTTAGCAAACGAATTTGACCAAAAAGAGGCTGTTTTTGTCGGCATTAACAGCAACGACCCGGTACGTTATTCCGAAGATAGTCTGGAAAATATGAAAATACGTGCTAAGGAGAAAAACTATCCATTTGCCTATTTGGTTGATGAGACCCAAGTTGTTGCAACAGCTTATGGAGCTGTTTGTACACCAGATATTTTTGTTTTTAATGCAGAGAGAAAGCTAACTTACCGTGGTCGATTGGATGATAGTCCCCGTAATCCTGCAACGGTAAAGAGTGAAGATCTAAAAATTGCCATTAAAGCAACCCTTGCTGGTAATGAAGTTCCTTCTCCCCAACACGCCTCTATGGGTTGCAGTATAAAATGGTTGGATAATCGTTAAGTAGATATATAACAGACTGTTTTATTTAAATATTACCAGAAAAAAAGTGTGGCTTGTTGAGCTACTGTTATCTAAGCTAAGATCATTCTGCTATATGTTAATATAGCAGTTTAATTTATAAAGCTATTGCAGTTTGCAAAATAAGCATTCCACTTAACTGCTGTGGTGGCAGATCTTTAAAATACAACAATTTAATATCACATCACCTCATATTTCAGCAGTGGGCGGTATCCATTTGCCCATCTGATATGTATTTTATCACCATGTCAGTACCATTTATTGCTAAAAACTATCTCTATTTTTCTCTGGGGCCTAAAGGTGGTTGTGGAAAAATTTTTTACGCCGCCGACCATCGTTATCTCGGGATTGCCGTGTGAAATTATGATGGGTTTCATAGATTATCTAAGAAAAACAAAAAGAAAGTTAAGTTTATAGCAGAGGTGATAGGGGATAAAGCAACAGATCATGAAAAAATTTTGGCAAGCTATGATTATTGACAAGTATAGATCACCCTACGATAACAACGGAAAAAAATTTTCCATCACAAAATTTAATAATGAGGGTGGTCATTTATCTCAAAACTTTATCCCACTGTTTTTGCAGCCGCTTTTGTGATATGGGCATTGATGTTCTTAGCTCTTGGGCAAACAGGGATACCCGGAACTCTTCTAACATCCAGAAGTAGGTTGTTAGCTCTGGGTTTTGGCTTTTTTCTTTTTCCTGTTTTTTTAGTGTCTCTTGTAGTTTTGTCTGCAAGGGGGCTAGCTCTTGGGCTTTTTGCTTGTCTTTGTTGGGGTCTTGTTGTCTTCTTTCCAGACGCAGGTTAACCGCTTTTAGAAACCTTGGTAAATGACGTAACCATGGGTAAGGGGTTTGCATCAGAAAATCTGTGTAGATAAGGTTATCTAACTGGTTTTTTATCTCCGGTACAATCCCCTTTAAGGAAGGGGAGCGGTTGGCGGTTTTTAATGTTATGCGTACAGCATGATACTCAGCCAAAATCCTGCTGGTCAGTTTGGCTATATCTTCAGCTTGCAGCATTAATCTACCCCGGTTGGCTTGCAGGGTCTCTTTAAATATATCTGGGTTGCGAATTTTATCGGCATCTTTTGCCAAAAACACCCGATCAATTGCCAAATCTATAATATTGGCTATGAGTTGCTCTTTTTTTCCTAAAGCCGAAAAGGCTAATGCCATCTTTTGATCATTTTTTTGGCTGCTTTTTAGCTGTTTTACCTGTCCTGGCAGTTGTAGAGCATAAAGACGTACAAGCCCCTTACGCATAACCTGTCTTGCCACAATTGGGTCATCAACCAAGGTGATTGATACACTGTTGCCATTATCTTGCAGAGCCGGAAAACCGTTGACCGAACGGTTGTTGGTGGTTAAATCGACCTGTTCTGGCAATATGCCAAAATCCCAGCGAACTATATTTTTTTTCTCAAAATCACCTTTGGGCAGACTTTTAAACTGGTCTTTGGCGGCTATACCCATCTTTTGCTGGAGGTCGATTAAATTTCTTCCTTGTGCCAACAGTTTTTGACCGCTCTCATCAACAATTTTAAAGTTCATGCGTAGGTGGTTTGGCAGATCATCATAACGCCATGCTTGGGATGGCACTATTACCCCTTTTTTTTGTTTTAAAATCAGACCAATTGTCGAACACAACGGTTGGCTGGGGTGAAATCCGGCAGAAAGACATAGCTCTACTGTTTGGGGCAGGGGGACCAGCTCACGGCGATAGGTTTTAGGCAGGCTTTTTAACAGAGCGGTCAACTTATCTGCTAGCAGTCCTGGAACCAACCATTCAAAAGGGTGGGGGGATACCTGGTTTAAATAGGGCAGGGGGATTAATACCGAAAGCCCATCTTCACCATCACCAGGGGAAAAGTGGTACTCCAAGGAGTACTCCCTACCATTTATCAATATGTGTCCTGGAAATCTCTCTCCTGTAATCATCTCACCTTGATGGCGCATCAAGGTCTCTTTGTTAAAATAAAGTAGATGTTTATCTTTTTTGCTGGCCTTTTGCTGCCAGTGGTGGAAATTGGCGGATGTGTAGCATTTTTCAGGTACTATATCATCATAAAAATTAAACAGGGTTTGATCATCAACAAGGAGATCACGCCTACGGGATTTATGCTCAAGATCCCTGATTTCTGCAATTAAAGCCTGATTATGGCTAAAGAAGGGAGCGTTGGTCTGAAAATGGCCTTCAACCAGAGCCGATTGAATAAATAGTTTGCGGGATTCTACCGGGTCAACGGGACCATAGTGGACTTTGCGTTTTGTTATCAGGGTTAAGCCAAAGAGACTGACCTTTTCAAAGGCCATAACTCGTCCGGCTTTTTTCTCCCAGTGAGCCTCAAAATAGTGGTGTCTGCTCAAAGGTCCGGCAACTTCTTCTATCCATTCTGGTTCCAGTTTGGCACAAGTTTGGGCAAAAAGGCGAGTGGTCTCCACCAGTTCAGCTGCCATAATCCAGGTGGGTGGTTTTTTAAAAAGGGCTGAACCGGGGTTGATAAAAAATTTCATCTGTCGGGTTCCGGCAAATTCATGTCCCTCTGCTTTAAAGCCAATTTGCCCCAACAGACCTGCTAAAACCGCTTTGTGGATCTGTATATAGGTTGCCTCCTGCTGGTTTAATATCAGCCCCATTTCATCAACATGTCTTGTTAACTGCCGATGAATTTCCCACCATTCACGGGTGCGGCTGTAAGAGAGAAAGTTCTCTTTTAAAAATTTGCGAAAACGGTTTTTTGATGGGGTGCTCTTTCGTCCCTCTTCAATAAAATTCCATAAATTGATAAAACCAATAAAATCGGAAGATTTATCTTTATGTTTTTGGTGCTGCTGTTTGGCTTTTTCCTGTTTTTCCCGTGGGGTCTCTCTGGGATCAGGAATACTCAATGCAGCAGCCAGAATCAAAACCTCTACTAATGCTCCCTCTTTTTTAGCAGCCAGAATCATCCTGGCGATGCGAGGGTCCAAGGGGAGGCGAGCTAGTTGCTGACCTGTGTTGGTCAATTTACCAGAAGTGGTAATCGCCCCCAACTCTTCCAACTCTCGCAAGCCATCTCTAATGGCGTTGGGGGGTGGTGGGTCAACAAAGGGGAAATCTTCAACCTCTCCCAAATTTTGGGCTTTCATCTGTAAAATGGCAGAGTCCAAAGAGGTGCGGAGTATTTCCGGGTCGGTAAAAATGGGACGGTCCAAAAAATCCTCTTCAGTGTAGAGTCTAATACAGATACCATCACTGAGACGACCACAACGACCTTTTCTCTGGTTGGCAGAAGATTGGGATATCTTCTCAATGGGTAAACGTCGAACCTGCCCACGACCTCCTTGACGGCTTATCCGAGCAAGGCCAGAGTCAATTACATAGCGGATTCCGGGGACGGTTATCGAGGTTTCAGCAACGTTTGTAGCAAGTACGATGCGTCTAACATTGCCGGGGTTGAATATTTTATCCTGATCTACAGCTGATAACCTTGCATACAGTGGCAAAATATCAGTACCAGCAAAGTTTTGCTTTCTTAAATATTCAGCCGTCTCTCTAATCTCCCTCTCTCCCGGCAGAAATACCAGTATATCTCCAGGATCTTTTACTGAAAATAGTTCAGTAACGGCATCGCCAACTCCCTCTTCAAGCTCTTTTTCCCGGCTTATGGAGTCCATCTCTTGGGGGTCGTTGCCCGTTGCTTTTATTTCTAACGAGCGATAGCGCACTTCAACAGGGTAGGTACGTCCTGAAATCTCTATGATTGGAGCGTTATTAAAATGTTTGGAAAATTTTTCGGTATCAAGGGTGGCAGAGCTGATGATTAATTTTAAATCATGGCGACTGGGAAGAATGCGTTTGATATAACCAAGTAAAAAATCGATATTGAGGCTTCTTTCATGGGCCTCATCAATGATAAGTGTATCATACCTGTTTAAATAGCGATCACCTTGAATCTCTGCCAATAAAATACCGTCAGTCATCACTTTTACATAGGTATCATCACTGATTTGATCGGCAAAGCGCATTTTATAACCAACTGCTCTACCAGATTTACCTTTTGAGTTTTTTTGCTTGTCTTTGTTGGGGTCTTGTTGTCTTCTTTCCAGACGCAGGTTAACCGCTTTTAGAAACCTTGGTAAAT
>JADFZS010000161.1 GCA_015232405.1 Magnetococcales bacterium
GATACAAGAGTCTCCAGAAAATGAAAGAGCGTTGTTTCAAGAAGATTATATTCTTGAGGTGACTGAGGGTATATGGTCGCCTGGAGATCGACAACAACGGCTGCGAAAATGCCATACGTCCTTTTGTTGTAGGTAGAAAAAACTGGCTCTTTTCTAACTCGGTACAGGGTGTGAGAGCATCGGCCAATCTATACAGCTTAATTGAAACCGCCAAAGCCAATGGATTGGAGCCGTTCACCTACTTGTGCCATCTATTTCATTCTATTCCTACAGCAACAACTATTGACCACTTTGAAAATCTGTTGCCATGAAACCTCAACCCGTACATGTCTCTCAGAGCTGAACCCTCTCACTGACGCACTTTATTGATCGCTTACTGTAAATGGATAATCCATATCAGTCATCATATGAGCCTCCAATAGCATCTATCATTTCTATCAACTTGCGAATATAAATAGGTTTAACAGGTCTGTATGCAGGAATACTCAGAATTTCCATTACTGTCGGGTGAGAAAGTATCACATGACTTCCTCTAGGATTACGCACATCTAAGCCGAAACGTTCAGCTATGGTCTCCACATCATTACTGGTAATCTATAAAAAACCCACTCCATTACTGGGGTGGGTAAAAATTAACCATGTTTTTTTTCTGACTTACTTGGCAGGTTTTACTATAGTCTTCTTGGTTGATTTTGCCAGCCTTTTTTTTGCTATAGGGTTATTTTTTTGTTTGTTATTATTAAAACGGAGCTTGAACAGTGGGATTACAATTCCATCCAACCCCATTCTTCTAGAAACATCACTAGCATACTCACGCCAGTAAGGCCACACATTAAACATGCCAACCGATGTTGCAAAGTTCTCGATTGTTTTCTGGTCTGGCTCTGCTCCTTGCATTAGATAACGAGCAAGAAAACATGCCTCTATTGTAGCTAGTTCTTTTTGTTCAATATTTCCATCCCCATCAATTACATCTTCTTGCACCATTATCCGTACACCAAAATCATAACGGATAAAAAGGTGTAGATCCCCAAAATCATCGTCACCAATGGTATAGTCACGCATGATCTTCTTAAATTGCATTGTTGAGTTTTCTGGTATACCTGTTAAATGAATAACATCGGGGTCAGCAAATTGTGCAAAACTACTATTTAGCTTTACATCGACAATTGCAGCAATATCTACCGCTCTTTCAACCTCCTGAGTCACGCTGATACCCTTATTGGCTCAACTTCACAATACTCTGTAGCATGCTCAATGGATTTTTTATGTATAGGGCTCCTGAAAGCAACTACATTTGTTGTTTGTTTTGCAATGATGAGAGATTCATCATTGTCTATCCATTTTGATTGTTCTTCTGTTTTGCTTATATGATCAAGAAAATCCCCAGGTTTAACACCAAGTGCAAAAGCAATATCAGCTTGTGTACGCAGTGTCATGTTTCTTGAGCCATTTAGTATTTGTGTAATATAGGCCTTAGATTTTCCTAATTTATCAGCCAACTCCTTCTTACTTACCTGCTTAAGCTCCATCTGCTCCCATATACCCTCAGTCACCTCAAGAATATAATCTTCTTGAAACAACGCTCTTTCATTTTCTGGAGACTCTTGTATCCACCCTTCAATGGTTTGATGGCGTTTCATTTTTTATACACTCCTATCCTTTGTTCTCTTGCTCTGACAAGCATAATACTTATTTGCAATCTGCATTATACCTTATAATTTGGCTTTCATACTTTTCTTTAACATTCTTCATCCGAATTTTGTCTTTGGTATCTAGCTTCTGCTTCCCTTTGTATCCAGCATGACCAATAACAAAGTCTTTTTTTAAATGACTACAAAACCAACCAAAAAGTCGAATATGACCTGCTTTTACAGCATAATAGCCACCACCTTCGTTATTAAATTGATATGGAGAACGTAAACCTCCAAAATCAGCTAATCGCTTTAGTAGCGCAATTGCTTTAACAACGTTATTTGGATCACGCTTGAACACTTTATCTCTAGCATTTAAACCCTCAGGGTCCACAAATACAACGCAAAGTTTATGCCCGTGATAGAATACATTTCGGCATGAATCATTCATTAGTTAATATATATGTTAACCATTTGACATTGGCAAGGTGTTTTGTTTCCATGAAAAAAAACTCATCAAGAAACTTATTAATTGTTCACAATAATAACCACCATTAAGGAACCGCTCGTCCTAACACAGTTATCTTATGGTTTGCCAAAAGGAAATATATAAACCAATTAACATTATTCAAGAATAAATGATATTCACTCTAAAACTAATCATTATGTTAAGGTCAAACCAACTCTTGGTTGGGGTGGGGTGCTGAAAACAATTTCTACCAACTTTACTCCTGATTATGATATATTCTGGATCTAGGAGATATTGAGATGCCCCTAAACAGCCCCAAACAATAGCGTTTGATACTTTAGCTTATACTAAAAGATGAAATCTGCTGGCTTTAGCGAACAATAGGATGAAGCTCAGGCGGAGGCTATTGCTGAATTGGTTGAAGGGCAACTTGCTACCAAGCGAGACCTTAAAGAACTTGAAGATCGCCTCTCTATACGCCTTGGTAAAATGCTAGCATGGAGCACCGGGTTGATTATTGTAGTGCTTGGAGCAATGATTAAATTGTTATAAAACATCAAGTCCGAGTGCAGACCAATATAAAACCTATTCACTGCTATCTGTAATTGTGCACTAACATATCATGTAGAACTGATTTTACTACTGGTACTGAAACAGCGTTGCCCATTTGTTTATATACGGCTGTGTCATCATCAATTAGTATGTAGCTGTCGGGGTATCCTTGTAGTCTGGCGCACTCTCTGGGGGTTATCCTTCTTGGTTGATTGTCCTGGACAATCCCTAATCTGTTGCAGTCTGACGAAGTCAGGGTTATTGATATCCCATGGGGATCTAGGAACTTAAACACTTCAAAAGACATGTTTCCACAAAATGGATTGTATCTCCCATCGTTACAGCTTAGATAGCCTTTGTCCAACAAACCAGAAACAACTACATCAAAGTTATCAGAGTGGAAAAAAGTTTTTATTTGCTCTTCTGTTAAACTTTTACCGTCTTGATGAGTACCAAATTTTTTCTTTCTTCTGTTGGCAATCAGAAGGTTCATAAACTCTATCTCTTCATGGGTACACTCCCCTTTTACACCCAACTCCCATGAATGTATCGACTTCCCATTGCGGTGGTCAATTAGTCTATATCCGTGTAACTCCTCAAAGTTTTCACCTACAATCCGCGATAGTCTGTTTGTAAAATCTTTATTGCAAAAAAATTTTTTATCGACGTTGGTTTGCAATATATCCTTCACCACAACTGGCTTGGTAAACCCATTATCAGATATAGGTTTTTTTCTTTTATCCAATTTTGCTCTAAATATATGGGTATCAGCAGCACCAAGATTACTTTTTAATTTTATTTTTATACGGTTATCAAGAATACCAACTATGTAAATTCTCACTCTATTCTGTGGTACATTAAAATTGCTAGAGTTTAATAATAGATACTTGGTGCTATATCCAAGTCTATTTAGATTCTTGATAATCGTTTTAAAAGTCCTTCCTTTATCATGAGATTTCAAACCCCGAACATTCTCCAACAAAAAATATTTAGGTTTTTTTTGCTCTAAAATTCTAACAACATCAAAAAAAAGTGTTCCCCTAATATCCGCAAACCCCTTGTGCTTACCAGCATATGAGAATGATTGACACGGGAAACCTGCAAGAAGAAATTCGAAATCAGGAAAATCGGTTACTTTTACAATATCTGATAAAGGGTTTTCTCCAAAATTTGCCTCATATGATAAGGAAGCTTTTTTGTCAATTTCTGAACTAAAAACACACTTATTATCAATACCAAGCTCAGAACATGCTTGTTCAAAGGCAAGTCTGATTCCTCCAGTGCCTGCAAACAAGTCTGCAAATTTAATCATAAATATCTCTAATCAAAAGCCAATCTTAATTTCAACTTTTTGCTTTGCCACTTTAATCAGCTAATATCCATAAACTATATAAATTACAATAACAACATTTTGTTTGATGATATTTACAAGCCAGAGCAAAATTGTTATGAAAGATCTA
The DNA here is from genome assembly GCA_015232405.1 of Magnetococcales bacterium. Lineage (GTDB taxonomy): Bacteria > Pseudomonadota > Magnetococcia > Magnetococcales > JADFYX01. The sequence goes on from JADFZS010000161.1 coordinate 4,116, forward strand.
AAGGTAAAATTGTAGAGATAAGGTTTTGCACTGAATCATAACAAAAAAAGTGGTACAACTCATAGGGGTTGGTCTATAGATACCTTTGGGAGGTGTATTGTGTTAAGCAAAGATACCGATAGTGAATGGGAAAAATGGGGCAACAATGACCCATATTTTGGGGTTGTTACACACGATAAATATAGAAAAAAGAATATTACCGATGAAGCAAAAAATGAGTTTTTCCAATCTGGCCAAAGAGAGGTCAAAAAGATATTGGAGACCTGCAAACGTCATCTTGACGAAAACTTTGCTCCAAAAAATGTTCTTGAATTTGGCTGCGGTGTCGGAAGGTTAACTATCCCTTTAGCTAAAATTTCAAATCATGTTGTTGGACTTGACGTCTCAACATCTATGCTAAATGAAGCTCAACAAAACTGTACCGAGCACTCTATAACCAATGTAAGTTTGCAGAAATCAGACGACAATTTCTCTGCCTTGGATGGAACCTTTGACTTCATATATTCATATATTGTTTTTCAACATATACCAGTAACAAGGGGGGAGTTGATTTTTACAAATTTATTAAAACTTCTTGAATCTGGTGGTATCTGTGTTATTCAACTTACATATGCCAACAGCTACACATTTATTGAAAAAGAGACCCCAAGCAATAAAGAAAAAAGTGGCTTACATAGGATGGCTTCTAGATTATTTCACATTTTCAAGAAAAGCCAGAAGCCCGAACCTGAGCCCCAGCCCGAGGTCAATAAAGACCCAGAAATGCAAATGAACCACTACAATTTAAACAAGCTGTTTTATATACTGCAATCAATGGGCATAAAAAATATCTATTTGGACTTTACAGACCATGGTGGAGAGCTAGGTCAATATTTGTACTTCAAAAAACCTTAAAATAACATATGGTTATTTTTGAAAATCAGCAAAAATTCAGGTAGCTCGAGAAATATCTTTTTTAAAAACCATGAGAGCTAATCTCTATATTTACGGGCAAAAAGTGCTTATATCTACCTGGGGTTCTCTGCCTAGCATGAGGTCGCGTATTACTTCTGCTGTTATTGGGGTTAGCAAAATTCCGTTTCTGTAGTGTCCGGTGGCAAAAAACAGGTTTTTTATCTCTTTTGCAGCACCTAATAGAAGTTTGCCATCTTCAGGGGCTGGGCGGAGACCGGACCAGGTTTTGGTCAGGCGGGCTTCGGCTAGATTGGGGACCATCTCAATTGCCATGTTTGTTATGCGGTTTATTCCGGCTAGTGTTACCGCTTTATCAAAACCACGGTCTTCCAAGGTGGACCCCATCAATACCCTGCCGTCTGCCCTTGGTACTATATAACCTTTAAAACCATAGACAACATGTCTGAATAGTGGTGGCCTGGATTCTGCCTGAATTATCTGACCTGCCATGGGTTTTACCTTTGTTCGTACCGCTTTTAGACCATCCAGGTTACTGCTCCAAGCTCCTCCAGCTATCACCACTCTATCACACGATATAACCCCAGAATCGGTATCCACACCCACTACAATGCCATCCTCCACCGCAAGACCTGTTACCACAACACCGCTTTTAAATATCCCCCCCAGTTTTGCCACTCCTGCCGCTAAAGATCTTGCCAACCTAATGGGGTCTATCTGGTGATCGTCTGGGTAAAAATTGGCCCCCACCATGTTGTCTGTCAAGGCTGGCTCTATTTTTTTGGCCTGTTCCCGATCGAGAACATCAACCCGTAGCCCACGATCCAACATCCACTCTGCCCGTCCAATTGCCAACCTACCTTCGGCAGGATCAAGAGCTACCTCCAACACCCCGGAATCTTCATAATCTATGGAGACTCCGCTGAGAACCTCCAACTCTTTGGCATATTCGCGAAATCGTGTGCGTGATGCCAGACACAGCTCAAAAAATGGCCCGGTTTCCGCCACCTCCGACTGCGCACCTAAAATTCCCGCTGCTGCAGCCGAAGACTCTGCACCGGGTATGGATTTCTCCAGTAGTGTTACTTTAAAACCTGCCTCTAAAAGCCTGTGAGCTACTGAACAGCCCATAACCCCTGCACCAATTATAATTACCTGTTCCACCTGTTTATCACTCCACATCCAGACGCAAACAGATCAGATTTTGTCTGCGTTGTTCATTATAACTATCCCATTTAGCTGGGGGAATTTGCTCTTGTTCTACCTGATAAAACCCGTTTCGTTTAAAAAAACTAACCACGGGATCACGAGTAGTGCAAGAAAAAATGGTTTTAAGACCAATTTTACGCGCCTCATGGACAACATGCCTTATGAGTTGCACTCCTACCCCCTCACCCTTAAAACGGGTTAAGGCATAGAGGGTGACTATCTCTCCAGCCTCCTCTTGTTTGTAACTTTCGTTAACTAAACAACAGACACCTGCAACATGGTTATCACCAACAAAAGCCCCATAGCCAGACAGTAAAATCTCCGATAGCTCCCCATCAGAGCGAGGTAGTAGATAACCCTCTTTTTCACCTTGGCGGATGAGTGCGGCAACTTGGGGAAAATCATCTATTTCCAGTGGCCTGACATGGCAATAGTGCTCTTTGGAAAAAAATGTTCCACACCCTTCATAGGTAAACAGCTCTTGGGGTACATCGTGTAGACGACAAAGACTCACCCCCCGTACCCCATTGTTTAATAGATGCTGCACTTTTTCCAATACCACAGTTTTTTCCTGGGGCAGCGCCATTAAAAAATGTTTCAGTTTATTGCTGTTAACGTAAGTTAAAAGAGGCCCATCCAGAAGGGTTAACCCGCCCTGTTCTTGAGTTAAAATCAGTCGTTTAATACGCCAACTGATAACCAACCGCACAACTTCATCTAAAAAATACCCATCATTATCTGTTGCTATCTCAATGGGTACAACCGTTGACCTTCGCTGCCACAACGGTTGGGGCAGAATTTTTCTTTCATCTTTACGATGGTAGGTAACAGGTATTGTATTTTGTTTGCTAAATAGAGATGAAAGCTCTTTAAAACCAGACTTGGTGGCAGCACAGTTTTGCCAAAACAGTAAAACCCGGCAACCGTTACTGCTCAACTCTGCTACGGCATCTTTAAAAGCGGCTAGGGATTGGGAGGTAATATCACAATTTTTAGCAAATGTAACTGCCAGCGTTGTGCCATGAAACGCTTTTAAATAAAACGATTTTTCGTATTGGTTAAAACTCATAGATTTGCATAGATAAAAAACTACTCCATGGCTTTGGGGACCAAATCATGGTCCCCAAATTAGGATTGTGGAGTATAGCAAAAAGGGGCGTTAGACCATACAAGCCAGCCTAATAACAGTAAATATGGATGAAACACCCTCAACCATTAAAGGGTATAGCGAGTCCAGGTATTATCAGTCTCTTTATCTAAATTGGTATTACTACTTACCACAGCTATACTTGAGCTATCTTCTCCCAGATATTTTTTAGCCACACTCTGCATATCCCCAAGGGTCACTGCCAAAACATCTTTACGGTATTTGCGTCTCAACTCAGGGGTACGACCATTTAAACCATCGTGAAAGGCCCCACGGGCCTCACCAGCCGGAGAACCAGGTTTATCAATGGAGCCAATAACTCCCAAAATAGCCTCCTCAATGGTTCTTGGTTCATGCTTCTCCTCATCCAACCATTTTAGTGACTCGCCAAAATCTGCCAATGTCTCTGCCAACCTTGGGTCTCGATATGAGTAAAAGCGGAATGTACCAGAGTCAGGATTATATCCTGCCCCTCCTCCATATGCACCACCACGCTCTCTGATGGCTCTGTGGAGAAAGCCGTTACGTAAAAACTGACCCAACACCGACAAAGCCGGTGCATCTTTATGGGTGTAAGGAACACAAGGATGAACGCGGGCGCAAAAGTTGACTGTGGTTACTGTTGCCCAGCCAATTTTTTGCGATTTTTTTTCATTATCAGTCACAACCAGAGCTGTTCCGTCACCAACTGGTGATTGGGGTAGTGCATTTTTGAAAGCCTCTTGCACCTCATTGGCTTTTTCTCCCTCACCAACAAGCAGCAGTTGCCGCGGTGCAGTTAGCAACCTATCGCGAATCTTCTCCAGTTTTTGCGCAAACTCTTTTAATTTAGCAGGATCGTTAAGGGCTTCATCTAGAGTTTTTAGACGTTGAACCGCCACTATACCACCCCAACGGTCTTGAATAGCAGCAACTTTGCTGACACTTGCCGATGCCGCAGACATAGCCAACATATGACCATTATCAGTCACCCGCATTTCTGAATGCGCCCGCATTTGAGCTACCAACTCTCGCAGTCTATCAAGCTCATCAAAACGGGCCGACTCCAAGGTCTCTTTTAATATATTTGCCAGCTTTAAGTGGTTACGGGAAAGAGCCTTACCAGAGAGAATAAAATAGGCCCGAAATTGGTTGAAATCATCTACAAGGCCACGGATGCCAAATCGCGCCCCTACTCCACCTGTAAAGGCAGACTGCAAAGCTTGGGTCTCCAGATAATCACGGCTTCCACTACCTACCTCCGCCAAACACGACGAGAAAATCGGCATTAAATCGATTAACTCATCATCCATTTTTGGTACATCCACCACCACCTGTTGATAGACCAAGCGGTTGGTTGGTTGATCAAAAAAATTAAAGGGGATTTTATCCATTTTTACTGATACACCAGTGGGTATTGGAATATCAGCTGGCACATCTTCAAGTGTGACCCTTGGCAGAAGCTCGGGATCATCTTCAATTTCCTGTCGCTGTTTTAAGTCGCTGGCCCTTGTTACCAATATTTGGCAATCCTCACTACTCAAGCCGTTTTTAATCTTGGCAAGTCGTTGGGCCTCCACTTCACCCCTTTTAGAGTTAAGCTGCCTGTCAGGAGTTAAAACCACACGTACCCGATGTTGGTTATCAAGTAGCAATGTTTTAACTATATTTTTAAAGAAGTTGGGATCTTTTATCTCCTCCCTTAGCTTTTTTATAACAGGATCAAGGGCCAAAGCTGCCACAGGATCTCCACCATTTAATGCTGCATTAAGAGCAGCAAGCATTAAGTTTAGCCCGTAAGGCATACCATCACCGCCAATCTCACGCCGTGATAGCTCAAGTTGGTGGAGTACAGATTCCGCCCGTTCAATCTCAACCCCTTGGTCTGCTACCTGTTGCAACAGAGTAAATATCTCTTTTTCAACATCATCAGCCCGGTCTGCCTCTGCCCCCTCTAAACCACAAGTAAAGACCATTTCATGGGCAGAGTCGTCCAAACCACAAACAGGAGAAGGAGCCGTACCAAGTTTTGACTGCTCCAAAACTTTTAGTAGAGGTGATGAGCTGTTGTCTAACAAAACCGCTGACAACAGGTGGGCTTTTAGGAGTGTCTCCTGGTCAAAGCTATGGCCCAACAACCAACTGATTGTAATATGGGTTTTGTTGGAGATATCCTCTTCACCATCAAGGGCGTAACTCTCCACAATGTTAAGAGGTTTATTGCGTCGCTGTTCATCGCATACCTGTAGATCGGATACATCAAGAGGGCTAAAATGTTTTAATGCCCGCTCTTCAAATTTTGCTTGATGATCACTAGCCGGAATATTGCCAAATGTCATAAACACCGCATTTGATGGGTGATAATGCTTGGCATGAAACTCCTTAAGCTGCTGCCAGGTCAGGTCTGGGATATGCTCAGGGCTGCCACCGCTATTAAAACGATATGTAGTAGTGGGAAAAATATTTGCGGATATTTTTTCATACAGAACCCGAACCGGAGAGCTCATAGCCCCCTTCATCTCATTGTATACCACCCCTCTATATACAAGGTTGCTATCAACATCGTTGGGATCATCAAATTCAATCCTCACACCTTCTTGAGCATAGTCAAGTTCAGCTAGGTTGGGGAAAAAACTGGCATCCAGATATACCTGCATCAGATTGTCAAAATCTTTACGAGATTGACTGGCAAAAGGATATGCGGTCCAATCACTAGAGGTAAATGCATTCATGAAGGTTGCCAATGAACGGCGCATCATCATAAAAAATGGATCACGTACCGGAAAACGCTTACTACCACAAAGAGCGGTATGCTCTAAAATATGAGCCACACCTGTGGAGTCTTCTGGCACAGTTAAAAAAGCAACCAAAAAAGCGTTGTGGGCATCATCCGCCCCAAGATGCAGATGTCTGGCTCCAGTTTTTTTGTGCCTATATAGCTCTACCTTAATATTCAAGGAGTCGATAGTTTCTTCTCGTTGTAATTCAAAAAATTCGTTATTCATGTGACTCCACTATTCTATTTTGACGTATATATAAACCTAGAAACAGCAGTTGTCAGCACGCACCTGACGCAACCTATTGATTCATCTGGCATAACAGAGCAAAGTCTC
>JADFZS010000162.1 GCA_015232405.1 Magnetococcales bacterium
GGAGGATCTGGTATTGGACGTTGTGGTGTCTGATTCTTAACGGCTTGTACCTGTTTTGTTTTCTTTTCCAAAATGGCATCGTCCACCTTCTTTATAGCTTCAGCGTGACTCTTGATGGAACAGGGGTCTATACCCAGCTTCACCATAAGGTCTTTTTGCTTTGCTGAAAGTTTGACATTCTGACCGAAGATCAAGGCTTGGCACTTGTTTTGGAGCTTCCAGAAGGCATGGAGGGTTTTTTTCAGCATGGCTTAGATTCCTCCTCCCGGTCAGACCAGACTCCATATTTGAGGTATGTCTGATTACAATCAACCCAGAACGCCGCAATTTTCATGGCATCCTGTTTAGTGCGGATCAGTTCTGGTTGCCAATCAACCCAATAACGGCTATTAGCATCTTGATTTCTATGGACTTCATAAGGATCTGAAGAACGACATCCATAATACGGCTGTTCCAAAATGTAAGAACGCCAGGTTTTATCGGGCTGCTCTTCGAATGAGAACTGGTAATCCTCTAGCCCATCCTTTGTTCGATAGGAATGGATACTGTTGGACTGATTGATAGTTTCAGGATCTGGCTTAGTCATGATCAATTCTCCTGAATGGCAGAATGTTTTGGACATCATCACCGGCAGGACAGGCACCGACCGGAAGGCAGGAAATTTCCGGCTCGGCGATGACCCGGATTTTTTCGGGACCATTTTTTCGGACATGTTCAGCAAAGATGGAGCCCAGCATTCTGGAAGCTCGATATTTGGCCTGCCGAGCACTGGAAGATCCATCAACGGAAAGGAGTAACCGGGAAATGACTTCCGGCTCAATATAATGCACTTCCAGGCCATATTCGGCAGCAACGGCACATACACCGAGGGTTGTGACTTCCGCCATGACTTCGGGGGAAAGAGGCCGGAAGGGAATGAAATGGGCGATGCGGTCCAGCAAGGCCCCGGACAGGCCTGATCGGCGGTAAATACGTTGGCAGATGGTATCCACGCGGTCTTGTGAGTCAAAAGCGTTTTCCCGTTCCAACGCTTCAAGGATTTCCGCTTCTTTTTCATTGGAAGTGAACAGAAAAACACACTGGCGGCAATTGATCCGTTTCCCCGCCTCGCCTGAAGCACTGGTGATTTCGCCATTTTCCATGGCGTTCATGAGCGTTTTCGAGAAGACATCCGGGTGAGCTTTGTCAATTTCGTCGAATAAGACCACTGAGCGGGGGGCGTCTTGAATGGAATCCAATTCAGACGGTTCATTATGACCGGTATAGCCGGGGGGAGCTCCCAGGAGCCGGGCGGCAGAATGCGATTCGGTGTATTCATTCATGTCGAGGCGTTTGAACGCAATACCACTTGTTGGAGCCAGCTTCTTCAACACTTCGGATACGCCTTTGGCCGATTCGGTTTTTCCTACTCCGGGAGGCCCCACAAACAGAAGGCACAGGGGCCGCAAAGGAGCCCTTTTTGCTAGATGATTGGCTACCTGTTCGCCTAAAAAGCGTAGGGCCTCAGGTTGTCCACGAACCGTACGTTCCAGCTCTGGAAGCAATGTGTCAGGAGTTACGGTGACCAAGAGATCAGAAGCCTGATCTGGACAGACTACAACACGAGACAAGTCAGTTAACTGGCTGGGATCTGGGAGGGTAGAGGATGTGGAATAGAGTGGTGGATTTTGATGGTTATTGGATTCTTCCTCAAAAGCCCGTGCCATGTCTATTGTGAGGAAGGTTTTTAGAGCGGGGAAATTTGTGAATTCCAATCGTCCATTCTGAAACCAGGAAGCAAGGAGGGGCAATGCCCCTCCATACTGAACTCCGAAATCAACCAACAGAATTTTCCGGCTGTTTTCAGAAGTTTCGAAGCCTATTTTCCCCTTTACAGGAGAACAAGTGGGAGGTAGATCGGCACCATTGTATACCACACAGGCTCGCTCCATCCTGGTTTCCAGATCCCGAAAAACATCTTCGTTATTGCGCAGAAACCGTTTCATTGGATTAGTCCTTAGCTGGCCAATTTGTTGGAGGGGAAAACACTGCGGATAATGCGGGTATCTTCGCCACGCCAAGAGGCCATGGCATCCAAAGGATTTCCTACACCGCCACAAGAAGGACACGACTCATCGGGAGATTGCGGGATGAATTGAGTCTGGAAGAAGCTTCCCATCATTCGGGACTGATCTGCGCCTTCAAATGTGCGAGAGAAAGATTTCATTCCGAGAACGGTTTCAATACTGGGATCCAGAGAAATTTGAATGAGGTGCTTATTCCCATTTTTTTCGAGAAAAGTTTTCCACCGAGGATGTGAGGACGCCTTGTGCGGAAGAATCCCCGTGTGACCAATTGCGGTAGCGACGAAGCCCTTCAGGGCATTGGCGACTTCTGTGGAAAAAATGGTGCTCCCGCTGGTGCCAACATGGTTCTGAAAATTCTCAGAAAGGTAGGCTTTATAGCGAGGAGAGAGACAACATCTGATGCAGGCTTTAATGGCCATATCTGCCGGGTTGGTGTAGACCAATTCGGCGGCATAGCCATTTTGGTACAGCTGAACGTTAACCACTGGCAGGCGATATTTCTGGCCAAGGGAGGCGCATCTGTCTTGTTGTTCAAATTTATCAGTGCATCCCAAAATGACGACTTGATTGTATTCAGAATCATAGACCAGTTTGCCGTCTTCAGTTTTAATCGCTCGGAGCTGGGCTAGACCTTCAAATTCATCATCGCTGACTTTTTCGAAAGGTTTCGAGATGGAGAAAATGTTGGCATTGGGATTGATTTTCTTGAGGCGCGCCTTCAAAGCGTCAACTTTGTATACGTCCGTTTCGTCTCCATATACGCCTTGTGTCCCAATATTCTTCGGCTCAACCTTGTCCATATCAATGGTGGCGACATTACTGCCCATTCGGACAATGTTTTCGCAAAATGTCTGTGATCCGCCAGCGCCAATGACAATGAAGAGGGTTTTGGACATATGCGGAATATCGACCGCCTCTTTGATGCGCTCGGTGTTTTCGGGGGGAGGTTCTTTGAAGTGAGGTTGATAGGCGAGCTTTTGAATCTCTTTTTTAGTTGGATGCCAGGACATGGTAGTTTCCTTTCAGGGTAGTAGTCATTTGTTTTTTAGCGGCTCTGATGATCTTCATAAATTTGCGCGGCGTGCTTTTTTTTCAGATATTCACGATCATTATGGCGTTTGATTTCGGCGAATATCATCTCGAACAGTTCGGGATGGATGTATGAATTTCCGTACTTGTTTTTCTTGTCTCCGAGACGATTCAGCAAGAAGCCAGGGAATTTGGAGTCAAAGATCGATGCGAAGAATTCGTCATCCTCTTGTGTATATTCAGAGAATGGGACATCACATTCAGGGAAAGGCGTATAAACTTCTGCAAGAAGGCGAGCTTTAGGAAACATGGTCTTGATCTGCTTCAGATTTTTATGGAGATTGGAACCATCTAGCCCAGATGTAACTTTAGCCACTTTATCCAAAACAGAAAAAACAGACTCTGGAGTCGTTACTTCCCTCAGCTCACGCAGGTATCCAGATCTGCACATTCCTTCGAGTTGGCTGATCTGAGGCTCAGTTTCCTCTTGCTGGTTAGTTACTGATTTGGTCACGTCTACAAAAGGTTCATCAGCAACAACATGCTGATTCTCTGTTCCTGAAGTATCTGATGGCTTGGTGAGTTGTGGTTCTGCGGAAGCAGTATGTGGGCTGATCTTAGATTCCGGTTGTTCCTGTTCGGCAATTTCTGAATCGGTGATCTCTAGACCTTCTTCATTAATGTCCACCTCAATATCATCCAGGGACGGTACTGTGTTGATATGGTGTACTTCGAAATCCAAAGCTTCTTTCTGGGAAACTTCCCGGCCATTCTGATCAACGATCTTGATGGAGCAACTGACGACTTGGTTGTTGGGGGATTTTTTTAACATGACGAACGGAAGGAATTCGAACACTCCCCTGTTGTTTGGTTCTGGAAGAATGATAGGCATGAAGAATTTCTGAAGCCGTGTCATATGGTTTAGCAGACGATCCGCATAAATTAAATCGCCATAGCTGGGTTCAGCTAATCCCGGATGGGTATGAGTAATGCCCATTAAATCCACGCCCCAGATAGGAATAACCCCCCTGTTGATGGCATCAAAAGAAGGATCGTATCGAGCAAAAGTCTGGGTGGCATGTATGTCATGGTAATAGGTAGTGATCAGGTCACGATCCCTGACACCTCCCAGAATCCCGCCCTGCTCAGCGAATTGACAGCCAATTGAGTGGTACATCTGAACGAACGGCTCAACCAGAATGGTGAAGGTTTGGGTTTCATCGTGTTTAAACCGTGTCCACCCGGACAAGCTGGACAAGGCAGACTGTTGGTTAAATAATTTGTTGCTCATTTTAGGGCCCCCTTCATTTAACTGACGGTGCCGCCGAAAGTTTCTCCGGTGTGGATGAATTTGGCCGTGCCCTCGCTCCAGTCTTTAGTGATACGACGCATGGCCTCGAGGGATCTGACAGGGCTGTCCCAACAAATATATTTTTTCCCATTCTCGGAATCGGTTAGTCGGTGGCTTGTCTCCGCATCCGTTGCTCGCGAAGAGCTGTACCGCTTGTAGTCATCATCATTGGGACGACGTATGTATGCCCGCCATCCTTCACTTGTTTCACAAAATTCGAATTCATAGTCTTCGGGACTATTTTCAGATCTATATTCAAGCCGATATTTGCTGTAGGTTTTTTGCATTGTTTTCTCCGATAGAGCCAAATTAGGTTTAAAAAAAAGGCCCCGTGTGGGGCCTTTAAGATTCGCAACTTGTTGTTATTGATGAAAACTTCCAGGGATTATTTCGTCTGACTCGCCGCAGTTAACGTTGATGTTTTCTGTGATTTCAAACATGGCGTATTTCCTTCATAAATTAGGGTTTAAGTAGAGTTCTTTCATTCGTTTTAGTAGTAGCCAGCCATTTTCCTGAATCTATGTTCTCCTTCCCGTTTCAGGGTCACAGAGGTTGGCTGTGGACCAGTACAATCAACACTTGCTAAAGTACAATTACTATAGACGATGTACTTTGGCAACAAAAAAATACTACTTTAGGCCAAGTTTTTTTGATGCCCTGAGAACTGCGACACGGTTCCAGGGGTATCCTCTGCGTGGAGTGGGTATGCTTTCATGCCTATTCAACTCATCTGCAACCTGTTGATCCGTACACCCCCTCATCTTCATTTCTCTAATAATTGGCTCTACAAGTTGTTCCCTTTTTTCGATCTTCTGTGCCCATTGTATGCCACTAAGTTTACTAGCTTCTTTTGCGATATCAACATTTGTAAATGTGGATTGTTTTTTCTCTAGGTCAGCTATTTTAACCTTTTGTCGGCATACCTCCTGAACCCTGGCAACATAGAGCTTAATGATTTTCTGCCATCTACCTGATTCTACATCCACCCCTGTAAATCTCAACTCTCTTATGAATTCATCTACTGTTTCTATATACTCAGGATCGCCCGCAACAATTTCAAATTTGCTCATATGTAAGTGGCCATTAATAATATAGCCATTTACAATAGTAAGAAAATATATTTGTATGTCAAATTTAAGTTTTGGGCACAGTAATTTATTGTATATGGCACTATGCGCTGTAATCTTCCCTTCATATGTAAACGACTGGATTTCTATGACAAACTCTTCAAGTGCACGTCTTGCTTCTTCATTATACTCTGGTATTGTCAGTCCTGAATCTTCGTATTTCTGTACATTAAGCATCGGTATGATATTTTACCCTATTTAATAATCATGCGTTCTATATCTGTTATTTTTCTAATAAAGTCAGATATTTTCTTGCGTTCTATTGATTCTATTCTATTCTCATCTTCTCCACCATTTACAGGCCCCATTAATTTGCTTTTATCATTATTTAATGAGTATTTGGTAATAGTTTTGGACGTTCTTTCTGAGTTCTCATAAAGTTGTATGACATCTGCAAGTGCTGTATTGGTCATTCCACCGGTTCTTGAGGGTATGAACATTTCTATGTGTTTTCTAACAAGATTGAAAATATACTGGAACTCACTGTCATTGCTGAGATATAGAGTAATGATGATTTCGTCATATTCCTCATCGAGGTATGCTTCCCCTCTGATATTTTTATTCTTTGCCGAATCTTCTATCTCTCCTAAATATTCACGAAACCTCTTAACATGCTTGCTCTTCCAGTCTTTTGTGGATATTTTAAACCTGACGAGGTTCGTTTCTTCTACCAGCCTAATTCTTGGGGATAATTCAACGACATGCATTCCAGCTGCTTCCCATTGATGTAAATCACCGATATTCCAGTATCTCCCGCCCCCATGGCACCCGAGGAAATCTGTTCCCTCCAGGTTCATACGCCTGACTCTCGTATCGAGGAATTTTGAATGTGCGAAATGGGAATTTTTCAGATGTACTCCGTCAAAACGGGCTCCTGTGAAATCACCCTTGTGTATTTTTGCATCGTCGAATTCTGATTCGGAGAGCGAGGAGTTTCTAAATGAGGAACTCATAATTTTTGTATTATTGAAGAGACAGCTTTCGAAATTGGTATCTTCAAAATTACACTCAGAAAGAATGCTTACACTAGTCCATCTGATTTGGTTGAATTCTGCATTTATAAATTTAGAATTAAAAAATACTGCCCGATTGAAATGAGACCTCAACATCCTCATATTTTCAAATTTCACATTGTCAAAGATCACAAGCTCAAACTCAGTATCATTAAACGCTTGTTCCTCAAAAACGACATTCTGAAGCCATGAATTATTAAAAGAAACATCAGCCCATAGTGGGAACTTACGAACAGTCACATCAAAGATTTCCAATGCGCCCAAATCCACAAGCTTCTCTCTGGCATCAGGTAAACGTTCAGCCAGAACACTTCCTTGAGTACCCAGTCTTTCTCTGATGGCATCTTGTTGCTTTTCCAGGTCTTCACGCTGTTTTTGAAAATTTTCTTCGGTCAATGTGTAGGCTTTAGGCGGGTTGGCCACATAGGCCATCCAACTTGCGGTTCTTTCCATCCCTATTTCACTTGCGGTCTTAATCAAGCCTCCCTCAGTAATAAGCAGTGGCATCCCATTTTCCTGGGAATGATAGAGCCAGAGCAGGTGGTTCAGTTCCTGATTTATAGGGAAATATGAGTACAGAAGGTCAAGGTCGGATTGTCCTATCCGCACTCGTTCAGCATCTTTCTCCCAACTGGAGACCGCAACTCTTTTCGCCCTCCCCATACATCAACTCCTACTGATTTCAGCCTCCAATATTAAAACACACATCTAGAACATACCCATAATGCCACCTAGATCAGACTTTCACAAAATTCCTGTAATTGAGGGTCAAATTCCTAGGTTTGCAAACCAGGGTTCTCCGGCTATTATGCAGTCGCATAATAGCCATTATGTCCTGTTATAGATCGAGATCCTGAAATTTTAAAAACGCCCAGTTTTCTTCCCTCAATGCAATTTTGACCAATTTTTTACCAGTCTCTGTCAGAGTATATCGCCAGTCTTTTTCCTCGTCGGAAAGAAGGGAGTCAAGTTCTTCACCGGAGAAAATTTTCTTCGCTACAAGACTATTAGCAGCCAAATCCAGATATACTACATCCGCATTTTCTCCAGCTGAGCCGTATAGATCTAATTCCGAATGTATTATTTCCTCTAGCTCCTCCATGCCATCGTAGTAGTGGCTTATTTTCACCTCTCCATTCTCATAGGTTTTTTTGCACAAATAGATGGCGGCTGTTTTGATGTGAATCCCGTATGCCATTCCCATTGTCTTCACCTATACTTTTTACTACTCATGACCGCTTTGTTAGAAAGCGGTAATGGTAGCAAATTTCAGAAATGTAGTCCACAAGCGGAGATAGAGCCTTGGAACTTTGGGAAAATTCTCACGATGTCCGCATTGGAGGACGAGCGTGAGAAAGCGGACCTTTTGAAGAGTTAACGAAAGACAGAAAGTGCTCTTTCATCTCGGTTGCAAACCAAAATTTTCAGGCTGATACACTGCCGCATAATGGACCTTATGCGACAGAAAAAAATCATACTGTTTTTCCTGACAGGGCCTATCAGCCACCTCAATTGACAACTCCATTGTCCTGGTCCATCTGCGCGAATGCTATTAATACTACTCGCATTCCTCGCAGAAAATACCATGACACACCTCCCAGGCGTGATCTGCAAACAGGTGGTGCGCCTGACTGGTGTTATCTGGTTGAGACCAGGAACATTATCTAGTACAATACCTGGAAATTAGGAGGTAGATTAGGGGAGCGAAGTCTCCGGTTCCAGCGTCTTCTTGCGGGTTCTCCCAAGTCAACAGAACAACAGTGGGCCAACAGAGCAGTTTTGATAATCCACTAAAGACAACAGGAGATTTTAATATGAAACATCAAAAGAAGCAAACAATAAGTCCGGTTACTCCTCGATCGAAGAAACTCGATCGTAAACACACAGCCCTTGTAGCCTTACACGCGTTAGTGTTCGCGCTTTCCGTTTTCAGTGCACCATTCTTTACAACGGAACCCGAGCAAGGGGCGCTGCCCTAATCAACTTCCGGTTTTTTTTCCATCGGGCATCTTTTCCATCTTCATTTGCATCGCTTCATTTTTTTGATATCATAATGGAGTAGGATAAAGGACGTTATCATTCTCTATTTTAATAAGAGTGGCAGAATGGCGTATAAACGGACCTTGATGAGCATATTGCAAAACTTCTCATTCATAACTTTCTCCAACCTGCTTCGCTTAATAATTGCAAGCACTAAAATATTCCAACAATATTGATAAATATTGCAATAATCAATATTGGAGCTACGTACCTTAAGCTGAACATCCACCCAATAAACATACGGTTTCCGATCTTTAGTTCTGCACGGCTAATGCTTTTCTGCATGATCCACCCAGTGAACAACGCAATTAACACTCCACCCAGTGGCAGGAGAATATTTGATGCGAGAAAATCAACCACACCAAAGAATGTTTTCCCCCATATTTTATATTCTGACCATATATTAAAGGATAATAATGTTCCAACTCCAAATATCCATACTGGTATACCGCTTATGAGTGAGGATTTTAATCTTGTAATTCCATACTTCTCAACAAGCCAAGCATTTATTGGTTCAACTGCAGAGATTGCGGATGACCATGCGGCAAGTACAATTAGCAAGAAGAAAGCTGTTCCAAATAACCTTCCGAATGGCATATTGCCGAATGCCACCGGCAACGTCTGAAAGATTAATCCTGGCCCCGATGATGGCTCTAAACCGTTTGAAAAAACAATCGAAAATATTATGAAACCAGAAAGCAATGCTATAAGCGTGTCGGCTAATGCTATTGATATTGTGAGCTTTGGTATTGACGCACTTTTGGGGAGATATGCACCATATGTCATAATTGCCCCTAACCCAATGCTGAGTGTAAAAAAGGCATGTCCCATTGCAACCAACACGCTTTCTGTCGTCAGTTTTGAAAAATCAAAGCTAAATAAATACAGCAAGCTGTCTGCATACGATGCATATAAAACTGAATAGATCGCCAAAAGTGTTAGTAGTACAACAAGCCATGGTGCCATAATTCGTATTGCCTGTTCCAGCCCACGCTTGAGCCCATAGCCTATCACTGTCATTGTCATTGTCATAAAGACGGTGTGCCATATCAAAAGGCTTCCAGGGCTTGATAACAACTGACTAAAAAGCTGTCCTGCACCATCACCATTAATATTTGCAAGTCCACCCTTTGCGCTGAGGAATGTATATGATAATGCCCACCCAGCAATCACACTATAGAATGACAGTATTATTGCTCCTGCAATTGCCCCCATCCATCCCACTGATTCCCAAATATTATGCCCGTCAGAATTCTTGACATGATCTTTCATAGCATGTATTGGGCTTTTCCCCCCACTTCGACCCAACATTATCTCTGCCATCATTACAGGAACTCCAATCACGATTATACAGGCCATATACACAATTACGAACGCACCTCCACCATTTTCACCTGTTATGTATGGAAATTTCCAGATATTTCCAAGACCTACTGCAGATCCGGTTGCAGCAAGAAAAAAGGCCCTGTCTGATGACCAGTATCCGTGGATTGAATTCTGGGTGCTCTGCATGGCTTTGCTCCCTTGTTTAAATTGATGGAATCTGCGCAACCACTATTCCACAAGGATTATCCGACCTGGCTGGATTTTCCCGCTGGGATCATACTGCATTTTTGTTTCCCATGTTCCTTTTTTATCAACATTTGTTATTCTGATACCTTGAAGCCGTTTTACTTGCTTATATCCATAAAGGTTAAAATCTATCCATCTTAACGGTCCTCCATTCTCAATAGTAAGAGGTTGACCATTAATTTCATACGCAAGCATTGCATCGTTATTTAATGCCTCAGATAGGGGGACTGTTGTATCATAC
>JADFZS010000163.1 GCA_015232405.1 Magnetococcales bacterium
AAACAGATAAAAATGGGCGATGAACAGTTGAGGGTTTAATTTAAGAGCTCTGTTTAAAGGTGGTATAGCTTTTAACCATTGGAGCTTTTGACAATGTAGTATACCCATGTGCAAATATGACATGGGTAGGTTTGGGTTTATTGCGATGGTTTTTTGAAATGCTAACAGAGCCTGATCGTTTTTGCCTTGCTCCTGAAATGTGATGCCCAGGTTGAAGTGGGCATCGGCAAATTCAGGGTTTAGGGAGATGGCTTTTTGAAACAGTTTGCCAGCTTGTTCGTGGTTATCAGTTTTTTGCGCAATAACTCCAAGTAGATTTATGGTATCAACATGGTTGGGAAAAGCCTGCATTATCGCACTGCAAATTTTTTCTACTTCGGCATGGTTTCCTGCCTTTAAATGGTCAATTGCCAGTTTATAAGCGTCATCGATTGTGAGTTGCGAATGGCTATCGGCTTGTGCTCTGTTTTCCTCGCTCATAAATTCACAAATCTGTATCTCTAGTAAATAATATTAGTAACACCTTGAAATAACATGATATTGCACCATATATTGCCAATTATGTCAAAAAATATCTAAATAGAGGTTATATCAACATTTTGCAGCCAAAAAGGCGGTTTTTAAATGTTATGGAGCCATCTTGGCTATCCGGTAAGACCACCTGCTAGAGCTGCTAGAACCACTACCAACCATGGTGGAGTTTTCCAGAACATCAAAAGGCCGAATGATACCAGGGCGATGATAAAGTCCACCCCTGTCAAGATGCCGCTGGTCCAAACTGGATGGTAGAGAGCCGCTATTAATAATCCCACCACCGCTGCATTGACCCCTCGTAGAATTGATTGGGCCATGGGCTTGCTTCTAAATGCCTCCCAAAACGGTAATATACCTGCCACAAGAAGGAATGAAGGTAGAAAGACGGCAACCAAAGCAAGTAAGCCACCAACCCAACCTGACGGCCCAAAACTCATCACTGCACCAAGATAGGCAGCAAAGGTAAATAGTGGGCCGGGAACCGCCTGGGCAGCACCGTAACCAGCCAAAAATAGTTCATTGTTAAGCCAGCCAGAAGGGACAACTTCCGCTTGTAACAGTGGCAATACCACATGACCGCCGCCAAACACCAGTGAACCTGAGCGGTAGAAGCTATCGATAATCTGGGTCCAAGCAGATGCCCCTGGTGATGTCGCCAACATGGGAAGTAGCAGTAGTAGCATGGCAAAAACAACCAAGAATACAATGCCAGCTTTACGGGAAAATTTGTTGGGTTTTATAACTTGCTCGGAAGATGTCTTATCTGTTTGTAGATATTTCCAACCAAATATTGCTCCAACTATTATGGCTGTAACCTGACCAAGGGCAGTAGGCCAGGCGATGACCAATGCTGCGGCCAAAATCGCCAGTGTTGCCCGGCTACGGTCAGGACAGAGGCTTTTTGCCATTCCCCAAACAGCTTGAGCAACCACTGCCACTGCAACCACTTTAAGTCCATGGAGCCAGCCACCTTGGGCCACCATATCAAGACGGGCGATGCCAAAGGCAAATAGTATCATCGCCAGGGCTGAAGGCAGGGTAAAGCCGAGCCAGGCGGCTGCAGCTCCTGGATAGCCAGCCCGCATCATACCCAGCCCCATACCAACCTGACTACTAGCCGGGCCTGGCATAAATTGACACATGGCAACCAGATCAGCATATGACTCCTCATCCAACCATTTACGTCTGGCAACAAACTCCTCTCTAAAATAACCAATATGGGCTATGGGTCCACCAAATGATGTTAATCCCAGCTTGAGAAATATAACAAAAACCTCAAAAAACTGAAAAGTATTGGGTTGTGAGGTTGCCTTTTGTTCCGACATGATTTCACCTTGTAATTGAGTTTAAATAAACAGGCCATACAGTTTTTTTCAATAGCAACTATTTTTCAACCATCGCCATCCCTTAAATCCAGCTCATGGTACAGCTCCTTTAGCTGTGTACCTGCTATATCCATCACTTGCTCACCTTTAGGGGTCAAGAAATAGCTTTTACGAGCTTTTGGCCCACCGCTTTTATCCTGCTTGCTGTAAAGCCAGCCGTTCTCCTCCATTCGATTAAGAATTGGATATAGTGTTCCTGGGCTAACATCGTAACCATGATTCCGCAGCTCTTGTAACATCCAGTTACCAACAACCGGACCTTGGGCGGCATGATGCAAAATGTGGATTTTCCAAAAACCCAGCAGAATCTCACGATTGATGGTTTTATTAAGTGCTGAATCGTCATTGGATTGTATCTTTATTTTTTTCATATCGAAAACCGTAAACGATAGACGTAATAAAGTCAAAAATATTTTATTAAGTTACTCCCACTCATAGAGCAACTGTTGGAATAGATGGGATTTATCGTCGGCCTTTACCTGTCCATGGTAAATGCCTATAATTGGGCTTTTATCGCACAGTTACCTCTTGGGGATCTGTGATAACAAACAGATCAGATATCACTAACAAAGGCATATCTTGGGGTATAGGAATCGTCCATGATAAGTTATGGTTTAAGGACACTTTAAAAAATAATGGATGATAAAGAGAAAGCTCAATTAACTGTCGATTCAGCCTATGTTCAAGCTTTAGAACATTTTTTTGCTCAAAATTATCCTAAAGTCGATAAACTTTGCACAGCCATACTGCAAACTCTACCTCAACATGTGGCTGCTATAAATTTGCTTGGGTTTGTTGCACAAAAGCTCAACTGTCACAATTTAGCTAGCGAGCAGTTTCAAAAAGCCATAAATATAGATAACACCAAGGCTGTATTTTATTATAGTTTGGCAACTTCGCTTACTCAATTGGGTAGAAAAGATGAAGCTATCGCAGCCCTTAATACCGCCCTTGTAATACAGCCTGGAGTGAGCCAAATAACCAGTTATCTAAACGCAATATTACAAGGCTTCTCAACAGATGATGAAGATGATGGTTCTTTTGCTGTTGCCCAAGAGGCTCTGCAACAGGGGATAGCTCAACATCAACAAGGACAGATTAATGAAGCGATAGTCTGGTATCAAAGAGCTTTGACAAACCATAAAGATAGTGTCGCAGCACTTGTTAACCTTGGTGTAGCATGGCAAACCGCTGGTGAACTTGATAAGGCAGCTGGCAGTTACCAAAAAGCCTTAGCAATAAAACCAGATTTATTGGAGGCTCTCTATAACCTTGGCAACGTTTTAAAGGCCAAAGGTGAGTTGACAAAAGCAGTTAAAAGCTTCCAACAGGCTATAGCTATCAACCCAGAACACAGCCAAGCCCATTTCAACATGGGAACTGTTTATAAAGAGCTAGGTGATTTTACCAAGGCGGTTGCTAGCTACCAAAAGGCAATTGCCATTGCTCCCGATTTTGCCGAGGCCTATTACACTCTTGCTAACTGCCACAAAGAGGCTGGGGATCTTGCAGCAGCAGTTACCAACTACAAAAAAGCCATTGAGATAAAGGCCGATTATGCCCAGGCCCACTCCAACCTTGGCAATGTTTTAAAAGAGCAAGGGGATATTCAAGGGGCAATAAAAAGCTATAAAAACACTATTGCCATAAAGCAGGATTTTGTTGAAGCCCACTATAACCTTGGAGTAGCGTTGCAGGAGGAGGGGGATTTAGCAGCTGCTAATAGCAGTTACCAAACAACCATCTCCTTAAAGCCAGATTTCGTCGAAGCATACTCCAACCTTGGTGTTACTCTCCTTGAACAAGGTAAATTGCCAGAGGCCTTGAACAGTCTGCAAAAGGCAATTGCTATTAAGCCAGATTATGCCCAAGCCCACTCCAACCTTGGTAATGTTTATAAAAAACAGGATGAATTGGAAAAGGCGGTTGAGAGCTACCGAACTACAATAGCCATTAATCCCAATTTAGCAGAGGTACATTTTAACCTGGGTATAACCTTGAAAAACCAAGGCAAGGTTAAGGAGGCTGTTAGCTGTTACCAAAAAGCCCTGGCTATAAAGCCCGATTTTAACGAAGCCCATTGCAACCTGATTTTTTGTTTGGATTATAGCTCGTTAAGATCGTCAAATATTGTCCATATCGAGCGGGAAAAGTGGGCAAAAATACATGCTGAACCACTGAAAAGTAGTTGGACAGCTTTTAGCAATAACCGGGATAAAAAACGGAAACTGCGTATAGGTTATGTTGGGGCTGATTTTAAACACCACTCAGCAGCTCACATCTTTTCAACAGTATTACTTAACCACAATTTAGCCAAGTTCCAGATATATATTTATGCTGGCAACACCGTTGAAGATGATCTATCGCAAAAGTTTAAAAATATTTCTACAAAATGGTTGTCTACTGCAAATATAGATGATGGTCAGCTTGCAGAAATAATCAAACAAGATGGTATTGATATTTTAGTCGATCTAGCTGGTCATACCGAGGGAAACCGCTTAAGAACTTTTGCCAGAAAACCCGCACCCATACAGATAACCGCTTGGGGTTATCCATTGGGAACCAGTATGACTGCTATGGATTATCTGTTTGCCGATCAAATTTTTATACCAGCTGAAGAGCGCAAATATTATAAAGAGGAGATAGTAGATCTCACCTGCATGGTCTCATTTATTCCCTTTAACAATTTTCCCGAAGTGACTGATCCACCTATATGTAAAAATGGTTATGTCACTTTTGGCTCTTTTAACCGCCTGGAAAAATATAACCAAGAGATGTACACAATTTGGTCAGAAATTTTACACCGGGTTCCCAATAGCAAACTGCTGTTTAAAACTGGCAAGCTTGACTCCCCGGTGGTGGTAGAAGAGATAGAGGCAATATTTGAAAAATTGGGTATTACTAAAAATCGCCTTATCCTACTGGGTCGTACATCAAGGATGGACCATATAAAAGCTCATAGTCATATTGATATCATGCTTGATCCATACCCCCATACCGGAGGTGTAACAACCTTGGAAGCTTTAAAAATGGGAGTGCCGGTTTTAACCTGTGAATATCTAATGCGCTCTCCCACAACAGCATGTGTTCTGCATACATTGGATATGGATGAATGGCGGGTACAAGATGGCAAAGATTATGTAGAGAAGGCAGTGTTGTTTGCCAAAGATATAGATATGCTCAAAAGTTTGCGTAAACAGCTACGCAACCGTTTTGATGAGTCGGTTATTGGTAATCCCAAACTATATGTTGCAGAAGTTGAAACGGTATATCGTAAGCTTTGGCAAAAATGGTGTGATGGCAACTAGAGATCAAGCTGAAATATCCACTGTCAGAGTTAATTTTTTTCGTTAAAAAACTCCTGTACATACCACTCAGCTGTATCAAGTAGCTCTTGGTGTAGCTCCTCATCAGCATATGGTGGAGGCTGAAAATCAGGGGTGGGGTTTAAGGCATACTCTTTCCAAAAATCGCTCTTATAGACACCGCTTGCCACAAAATCATCATAGAGATCTGAGTGGGGTAGGGGAAATAGAATATTGAAAAATGGTATGTCGATACCCGCTTTGCGAATAAGTTCAGGTAGCTTTTTACGATACTCCCGTGTCTCTCCCGGTAGCCCGATAACAAAATATCCCAATGTTTGGATACCAACCTGACGGCAGACATCAAAAAAATTCTGCATTAGCTCCATGTTGGTGGATTTATTAATAGACTTAAGAAGATCCCGGTCCAGTGTCTCCACACCAACATGAAGTCGTACACAACCTGACTCCTTGAGAGCCTTTGCTGTTTTCAGGTCAATTTTTGCCCTTCCTCTTGCACTCCAGGTGAATTTCAGGTTGCGTCGTTGAATTTCAGCACATATCTCCAACACCTGGGATCTTTTTAGGTTAAAACAGTCATCCATCATGTGTACTGTTTCTGCCCCATGATCCAGATATATCTCCATTTCATCCACTACACGTTTGGGGCTTTTATAACGGAATGATCTCTGTTGGGTATCGCAAAATGTGCAGCGAAAAGGACAACCCTTGGAGCTGTACATAGGAAAACGTAGACCCTGGTTTTTTAATAATACTTTACCACTTTGATCTGATTTAATTGAATAATCTTCAAGGTTTAGAAGGTCCAGTGCAGGCAGAGGTAGAGTGTCTAACTCTTCAACATAACCGCTGTATATTCCAGGCTGACAGCCATCATCAAGCCATTTGTTAAATATAAAATCGGCATCATGAATAAAAACAGCAGTGGCCCCAAGGGATATGATCTGCTCAGCAAAATTGGTGGTGTGAGGACCGCCAACCACCTTAAGGGGACCTTGAATTTCAGCAAGAATTCGGCTCATGCTGTAGGCGGTTCCAATTGAGGCGTTCATACCCAATACATCAGGCTGCCAATCTCTTATCTCTTTAATGGCTTCATCAATACCTAAATTAAAACTGGCACTATCAAAAATTCGCACCTCATGTTTTCTATCAATACCACTGGCAACAGCAAGAATACCCAAGGGGATATATCTGAGTTTGCCCACAGAATAGTGGGCAGGTGTTGTGTAGTCTCTTGGCTCTCCTTCACTTGGCAGAGTCATTAACATTATACGCATGGAAGGTCTCTTTGTGGCATTTGGGTGTGGTATTAATTGGCTCTGGGTTTTACCTTGTCAATCTCTTCTCGTTCATCTTCAACCTGATCGGGAAAATATAGCCCGACATTTCGACGGGTGGCACAGCGAAACTCCTCTAGTTCCTCAACGCTCATTCCGTTCATACGGGCATATTTAGCCAGTTTTTCAGGGGTTTTAAAGTTTATTCTATCCCACTCATAACAGCGTAAAATCTGTAGCTCTCGCACTGTGAAATGTTCTGTTTCAATAAAGCCAGCTGCAAATCCCAGGGTGTCATCCCGATAAAAATTGAAATCAGCAGGAAGGTAGCCACCCTCAACCGCTTTTTGAAAAAGCTCAGTACCGGGAAAGGGGGTTGCTATGGCAAACTTTACCTGATCGACATCTATTTTTTCCGCAAACTCCATGGTTTCACGTATTTCGTTCCAGGTCTCGCCCGGAAAGCCAATTACAAAGTCTGCATTTACCTCAATGTCCAGCTCTTTACACCATTTAACCACTTCCAGGATCTGCTTTTTGTTACCCGGCTTGTGGATGATTTTTTTCAAAACCCGCGCACTACCAGACTCCGGGGAGATGATAATCTGATAACAGCCCGTCTCTTTCATTAGCTCTAGTAGTTCACGGTCTAAACGCCAGGAGGCAAGGTTGAGATTTTTCCATATAAGGTCGTAGTTTCGCTCTTTGAGGCCCAAGAAAATCTCTCTACAACGCTCTTTATCGGCATACATTTCGTCATCGGTAAAAATCAACTCTTTTATGCCATACTCATTGACCAACATATCAATCTCAGCCAAGACATTCTGCGCAGTTCTAAGGCGTACACCGCTACCGCTGATCAAAGGTGCAGCACAAAAACTACATTTTAGACGGCAACCTCTAGATGTTAATACCAAACCAACAGGAGACCTTTTAGAGCCGAGACCCACAGCGGATTTTTGTTCGGTATACATCACCGACTTCCAATCAAACCGTTTGTAGTCGGGAAAAGGTAGAGCATCAAGATCTTCTATCCAGCCCACTGAATGTATTTTGACCATCTCACCATCTTGGCGATAGCAGGTTCCATCCAACTTAGAATAGTCAGGGTTATCTTTGGCAAGCTCTTGCAACAGTTTTGGCAGACGCTCTTCACCTTCAGACAGGATGACAAAATCTATGTTTATATCCTCCATAACCTTTTCGGGCATGGTGGTTGGGTGAACTCCCCCCATTATGGTGGTGATATTTTTATCAACCTGTTTTACCAGCTCGGCACATTGGTGGGCTTGTCGCCAATACTCCAGAGACATGTTTGAAATACCCACAACATCAGGTGCAGACTTAGCGATAATCTCTTTGACCTTGTCACGGCTCAGGTTGTCAATATTAGCCTCAACTACTTCAACCTCATAGCCGTGACCCTCTAAAATAGGGGCTAGTAACGCCACAGCAGGGGTAAACCAATTCCAGTGCCGTTTGCCAAACCATCTGCTGTTTGGCACAAGAAACATAAATTTATTTATCTGTCGCATTTTTAATTATTTTTTACTAAAAAGAGGGGTATAGATATCCATTTGCAGTGAGCATATGATTTAATTTGGGTATTTCTGCCTTTTGACATTAAGAGCGCGAATGCCATCTTCCAAGGAAATTTCTTGGGTAAAGTTCCAAGTATTTTGGCTGCTGTTTGTTCCCGTATTTTGCTCAGACTCAAGCAGTTGCGTGCTGTTGTCTTCCGGTAACAAAATATCTGAAGTGGAGTTGATGACCCGGCAGACCGTCTCCGCCAATCCTTGGATGGTTATTCCTTCGTTACTGTTCCAAAGGCGACGAATTTCCACCTGTTTTGGTGCGTTGATCATAGTTGATGCGCCATCCAATAGGGCATTGACCACATCTGTTATATAGGTGTAGTAGAACACCGCTTCACTATTGTTGACCTGTAATGTATCCCCGGCAAACGCCTTATCTAAAAATATTGGCAATAGTTTGTCCGAGTGATCGTTATGCTCACCATAGACATCCGACATCCGCATGATCATCAAAGGAAAACAGCCTTCATTGGCAAAGCTAATCGCCATATGTTCCATGGCTACTTTGCTGATAGCGTAAAAATCTCCCAGTGAATCAGGTTTTTTCTTCTCGTGTAGATGATCAACCTCTCTGGTGCTGCCAACCATCAACCATATATTGCGGTTTTCTTCCCGTATGGCTTGAAACAATGTGACAGAGGTGGTTATGTTGTCGTTGGTACAGGCAATTTGATTAACCCTGCCCAAACTCGCCCTGCTTACACCAGCAAGATGAATAACCCCATCAACACCCTCAACCAATGACCGGGTAAATTTTTGGTCGGCTAAGTTGCCTTGGTAATAATCGGCTTTTGAGGGAAAATTTCTGTGGGGTAGAATATCAGTACCTCTTACCTGATGACCAGATTGCAGAAGAGCTTGGGCTAAATTAAGGCCAATAAATCCTTCAACCCCGGTAATTAATATTTTTGCCATGCCTGATATCCTATACTACCTTGGAAGATTCACAAAATTCAGTAACTTTAGCAATAACATATTCCACCTGTTGGTTGCTTATCTCCGGGTATATCGGTAGAGATAAAACCCTGTTAGATAGATCTTCGGTTACTGGTAGTTCAACAGGTTCAACTTTCAAGCCTTCCTGTTTATGCACTGGTGGAGACCAGTGGCTAAAGGTCATGATATCATTTTTTGTAAGATGGGCCGCCAACTCATCTCTGTTATCATGGCAAATTACATATGAGCTAAAAATATCATGGTAGGGGCCAGAGCCAGGAGGGGGCGGAGAGTTTATTGCGGTAACTCCACTAAACCCTTCATCGTACATGCTGGCAACCTCCCTGCGACGTAAAAGAGCTTTGTCCAAATGTTGCAACCGCTCAAGCAATATCGCAGCTTGTAAATTATCCAGTCTACTGTTGTAACCATATTGAATCAGATTTTTATTATTATCCTGACCATGATTGCGCAGTAGTTTTATCTGTTGGGCAATATCCTCATCATCGGTTGTAACCAGACCACCATCACCACTACATGCCAATACCTTCATGGGGTGAAAACTAAAAGCTCCTGCTGCCCCAAACCCTCCGGCATATACTCCATTTAAACTTGCCCCAAAAGCCTGGGCAGCATCTTCTACTATCACAAGGTCATGTTTTTTGGCAATCTTATCAATTGCCGTCATGTCACAACAGCGACCATTTAAATGGACAGGCATGATACCACGGGTTTTGGAGGTAATGCTCTTCTCTATTAAAGCTGGGTCCATATTAAAATCAGGACCGATATCTACCAAAACAGGTTTTGCGCCACAACGCTTGATGGCAGCCAATGTTGCAACAAATGTGTGGGCTACGGTTATAACTTCATCACCAGTATTGATACCTGCTGCTTTCAAGGCAAAATATATTGCATCCGATCCGTTGCCAACACCAACAGCATATTTAACCCCCAAAAATTTTGCTGCTTTTTCTTCAAGTTCCTGTGTCTCTTGCCTTAATATAAGTTTAGCACCAGATAATATATCATCAACCCTTGCCAAAATAGCTTCCCGTTGGAGTTGGTAGGCCAACGGCATATCTATATAGGGCACTTTAATTTTTTTTTCTGACTGATGTTGCTGAGCAACTGTCATTTTTTCCTCTTGGTCTTGCATTTCAAAAAAATATTATTATCAAACAGTTGGGTT
>JADFZS010000164.1 GCA_015232405.1 Magnetococcales bacterium
CATTTTCAGTGAAAGAAGATCCAACGTAACTAAGCGAATTATGAGTTATTCCTGAATGGAAAACAAAGAAGAATTTCACTACCGGACACTTTTTAATGAAACTCAGAAAGCATTGATTTTTAGCTGAAATTAAGAGGCGCGAGTCAACCAAATCCCCAACTATTGCAGTTGGTGATGGCGCATTGGGCTTTTGGGAAGCCGTGAAAGAAATATTTCCCACCACCAGGTTCCAGCGGTGCTGGGTTCATAAAACGGCCAACGTATTGAATAAGCCTACAAAATCGTTACAAACATTGGCAAAGAAACGTATCCATGATATTTGCATAGCACCAACAAAAGAGGAAGCGGAAGAGGCCTTTGATTTTTTTCTGAAATCATATGGTGCCAAGTATCACAAGGTTACAGAATGCCTGAAGAAAGGTCGGGAAAATCTACTGACTTTTTATGATTTTCCTGCCGAATATTGGAGGCATTTACGGACAACAAATCCAATAGATTCAACCTATGCTACAGTCAAACTGCGGACAGCAAAAACTTGGGGGTGCCTTTCCCGGGAAACTGGCTTGTCCATGGTTTACCAACTATGCAGAGCTGCGGAAAGAAAATGGCAACGGTTGCACGAACCAAAAAGACTGGCCGATGTTGTTAAGGGGGTTAAATTTGTGAACGGTGAAGTTTTGGAGAAAAAAGCGGCCTAATGAATGCCGATTTGTTGCCACCCGGTGCTCAGGCCATACACAACATTTTACAATATCTCATGTCCCGACATTTGTAATTCCAGATAACAACGGCAATAAACTGGGTCGCCTATTCGGCTATTCCAGGGATTTTTTCTGGGGCAACCTAGAAAAAATTGTCGAACCACTACGAGACGGTCACCAGTTTAACGACCAACAACCAACCACAATAGATCCAAGAGATCATGGAGATGGCGAATAAAAAGCCATAATTTGAATATCAAAAAAAATTGTACTCAAATCAAACTAATTATCAATTCAAAAGCAGTTGTTACTATTTTAGCTGATACAAAAGGAGCTATATACTAATGGAGGTTGAGCCAATCCAATTTGTAAACTTAAGTCGCCAACACCTTCAGCTAGGTGATAAAATTAACAGAGCAATCGCGTCTGTTATTGACAGTAGCTCATTTATTAGAGGTACCCAGGTAACAACATTTGAACAAAAATTTTCCCAACTACACAATGATCTATACGCAATAGGTGTTAACTCAGGAACTGACGCTCTACACCTTGCCATGCGTGCCTTGGAAATAGGACCTGGAGATGAGGTAATTACAGTCCCAAACAGTTGGATTTCAACATCATTTGCAATTTCTTATGTTGGTGCTACACCAGTCTTTGTCGATATTAACCAAGATACCGGACAAATGGATGTAACAAAGCTTGCACAAGCCATTACAGATAAAACCAAGGCCGTTATTCCAGTACACCTTTTTGGTCATCCAGCCCCTATGGATGAGATTGTCAAATTATGCCGACCACAAGATATACACATTATAGAGGATGTTGCCCAAGCACCTCTAGCAAAACTTGGAGACAAAGTGGTGGGCACATTTGGGGATATTGCTTGTTACAGCTTTTATCCAGGTAAAAATCTTGGGTGTTTGGGAGATGGAGGATTGATTTTAACAAAAAATAGTGCCATAGCCACGACCATCAAACAGCTTGCAAACTATGGCCAGAAGTCACCATATAAACATAACATTATTGGATTCAACTCTCGGCTCGACACCATTCAGGCAGCTGTTTTACTGTGTAAACTACCTTTTCTTGAACAGTGGAACGCACAACGTCAAGCCATTGCAAAACAGTACGACACAGCAATGAGCCAGTTAGGAGTCAGTTATCGTAAACAGCCAGAAAATGCAACATCTGTTTATCATCTTTATGTAGTGGAAGTACAAAACCGTAACGCTTGCCTTGCATTTCTTAGAAATAACGGTGTAATGGCTCAAGTCCATTATCCAGAAGTGTTGCACCTACAAGAGTGCTATCAAAAACTTGGTTATAGGGTTGGTGATATGCCGGTGGCTGAAAATGCCGCCAAAACCATCTTATCGTTACCAATCTACCCTGGTATGACTGATGATGAGGTAAGTCGGGTCATAGCAATATTATCACACTGGCTTAAGAAGCAATCCCAGGTAACGGCTTAATAAAACGAGCTGGGTTTCCTGCATAGAAGCCTGGCTTAATTAAATCTTTTGTAACTACTGCACCAGCTCCAACAACTACATTGTCAGCTATTTTTACAGGCAGAATAGTTGCGTTACTCCCTATAGAGACGTTATCACCCACAATTACAGGTTTCCACTGCTCACGATTAGTGTATGCAGGTTTGCCGGTTTGGAACAGATCGTTTATGAAGATAACACCATGGCCAATAAAACAGTCATTTCCAATTTTTACCATTTCACATATGAATGAGTGGGATTGAATTCGACAGCGCTCACCAATGTTCACCCCTTTTTGTATCTCAACAAACGGCCCTATAAAGCTATTTGCTCCGACCCTGCAACCATATAGGTTTGCCGGCTCAACAACTGTCACATCAGAACCAAATATGCAGTCGATAAGGCCAATTATTTTGATTATGGGATCATGGGAAAGCATGTTGATTGTCCGACTATTATTGGAATAATTCTACTAAATTATACACACCTTGGGTATGGGAATTATAAACCGTCCACCATGTTTGTGAAAAGAGTGTTGTTTTTCCATGATTTGTGGAGCAAAATTCCAAGCTAGAATAAGAAGATAATCAGGTGATTCATGCTCAATTGCTTCCGGTTGCAACACAGGAATATGGAGACCAGGAGAGTATAAGCCCTGCTTAAGTGGACTGTCATCTATAATAAAATCTATATGCTCACTTCCAAGGCCAAAATGGTACATAAGCGTCGTTGCCTTGGCTGGTGCTCCATAACCGGCTATTCTCTTTCCTTGCTGTTTCAGGGTTTGCAAAAGCTCTTGCAACCGCTCCTTAATCGCCTGAATCTGACTACCATATGCTAAAAAAGTGGTCAGCTTATCCAAGCCAACCTTCTCTTCATTGATGACTGCATCTATAACTGACTGTTCTTGTTTATACGGACCTGCTCTATGTTGCACTGTTACCCTTAAGCTACCACCGTGAGGTGTAGTACGTTCGACATCAATTACCATCAAACCCGCCAACTGCATAAAAGAAAGCAAAGGTTTGACAGAGTGGTATGCTAGGTGTTCATGATAAATTGTATCAAATAATGTCTTCTGCAAAACATCTAACAGATATGACACCTCAAAAACAAACACTCCATCTGCATGTAGCATTTGTTTTACTCCTTGCACAAAGCCTAGCATATCATCTACATGGGCAAAAACATTGTTGGCAGTAACGATATGAGCCAAGCCTTTTTGTCTTATAATATCTTGTGCTAAATCTGGTGAAAAGAAGCTGTTCCAGGTCTCTATTCCGCTCTGGGTGGCCTTATGCGCAATATCACGGGCAGGATCAATACCCAGCACACTAAATCCATAATTTTTAAAAAAGCTAAGCATGGTTCCGTCATTGGAACCTATATCAACCACAAGACTATTCTCAGGAATGGGATATTTACCAATGACACTGTCAATATATCTTTTAAAATGGTCTACAAAAGATTGGGATGTACCTGAAACATACACATAATTTTCAAATAACAGAGATGGATCAACAACATCTAAAAGCTGCAGATGCTTACACTCTTCACAAAAATAAAGATCAAGAGGATAAAGAGGCTGCTCCTTCTCTAACTCTGACTCTTTAACAAAAGCATTTGCTGGCGGAGAAGGAGTTAAAGAGAGAGCCATTTTCAACGTGCCCCCTCCACACAGCCGGCAACTATCTCTTTTATAGTGCAGCTTTGGCAAAGCGGAGTTCATCTATCCCTCAACCAACTGGACACGCTCAACATCAGCCTCATACACAGCTTGACGACGTGAGTTTCTCCCCCAGGTCAAAAAAATTGTATCTTCAGTAAACACCATGGTGTGGTCAACCATTGGTGGTGTAAAAAACATCTGTCCCTTTTTTACTTTTACCACCTCAGGTTTTTCACCACTTCCTGTTGGACGGTGATAATAATCTATCGCCCCTTGTAATACGTAGCAGTAATGCCAATCAGTTTTATGATAGTGATTTGCCCGTACAGTACCTATCTTAGAGGTAATCATTACACAGCTTTTCATCTGCCCATCAACCATAGGCTGGATACTACCTCGAGCATCGTCAAAGGAGTCTGGTAACTCGACAATCACCGTTTTAGGCCAACTAGCCACCTCATCTTCCGTGACAGGTTCTATATGGTTATCCAAAACAATCTCCTCTAGAATAATGGGCAAACAAAAAGTTAATAGCTAGATAGGTTAATTAATAGGCTTATCAGAAAAAATGGAATACACTTTATTACTGCTACTTGGCTCAAACTTTCCAATATAATTTTTATCAGCCCACCGCAAAAATCTCTCCAGCCCATTTTCCAGTGTAACCTTTGGGTTATAGTCCAAGTGCAGTTGGGCCTTGACAATATTAGGGCAGCGACGCATAGCCTCTTCACTAGGGTAACTATCAGGATACTCTATTACACTGCTTTTTACTGGTTTGTCAGATATTTTCTTTACATATTCAACCAACTTTAACATTGAGATTTCAGGAGTTGGGTTACCGATATTATAAGCCTGTCCAGGTACCCCAAAAAGCAGAGCTCTGGTAAAACCATTGATTGCATCAGTGACATAACAGAATGTTCTTGTCTGTTCCCCACTACCATAAACCTTCACCGCCTCCCCTGCTTTTATACGGCTGGCAAAGTTCGGCAATACCCTGTAATCAGCTTCATCCATTCCCGGCCCATAAATATTGAAGGGTCGTACAGATATAGTCGGTACTCCATATCGTGTGTTGAATATATAACAGAGCGTCTCACCCAAACGCTTGCTTTCATCATAACAAGACCTTGATCCCATTGGAGAAACATTACCACTATAACTCTCAGGAGTCGGTACATGTTTAGGGTCGGGGTTACCATATATTTCACTTGAACTCATAAATAAAAACCTAGCCTTGTTTCGACGTGCAATCTCCAACATATTGCGGGTTCCCTGCGTTGCAACATCCAGTGTCTCTAAGGGATAAGCTTGATAGTAAAAGGGGCTAGGAATTCCAGCTCCATGTAAGATCAAATCATAGGTGTCAAGATATGGAAATGGCTTGGTAACATCATGCTCAATCAGGTGAATATGTTTAATATCTAGCTGGCCAAAATCTTCTTTAAACTTTAAATCAACCAAAGTTACTTCAACAGGCTTTTTAAACACCGTTTTATTGAGCCTATTTAGAAAGAGAAGAAAATATCTTCCTAAAAATCCTCCTCCTCCAGTGATCAGAATACGCTTACCCTCAAGATGATTTACCCCTGCACCAATCATCTTGATAATCTCATCAATATCGCTATCTAAAAAAAAATCTTTCATAATACAAAAATAACCTAATTCTATTCTGGTCTATCTGTCTAATATAGCTTCACTACTACTGCACCATTTATTCCACAGAAATCTGTATGTTTTTTCGAGACTTTTTGTGAATAGTTTGGGGTTTCCCGTTGGAGTAGTTTGTAGTCGGCTGCGCATTTTAGTTCTTAACTTTCGTAAAGTATCAGGTTGAGTAGCAAGAGTACAGGCTATATCTATATACTCTTCACTGCTCTTGGCAGCCAATTCTGGTAAACCAATTCCTGTCAATATTGATGCGGAAACTCTTGAGCTGAAGTCTGCACCATTTAAAGCGATCACAGGAACCCCCATCCACAAAGCTTCAAATGTTGTCACTCCCCCAGAGTAGGGAATGGGTGCTAAAGCTATATCAAAATTCCCATAAAAATCCAAAAGCTCAGCATGTAATGATGGCCCCAACAACTCAATACGGTCAGGGCTGATACCATGTTCTGTAAATTTCTTTTTGTACCGCTCTTTAGCTGTAAGATTTTTAAACGATCTGTTTTTTATAATCAGCCGCCCATTAGGAGTACGACGCAAAATTTCACTCCATATGGCGACTACGTTATCATTTATTTTAGCCAATGTACTACAGCTCCCAAAAGTAACATAACCTTTGCGCACTATCGGTGGTTCCGCTACTTTGGGGGCGTATGATGGCAGTGGATAGTTTAAATAACAGTGAGGTAAGCGAACAACCTCTTCAGTAAATTTTTGCCCTCCTCCCTCAGGAACAACAACATCATCTGCAATAAGATAATCCATAGCACGTAATCCTGTCGTATTGGCATAACCTATCCATGTTATCTGAATTGGAGCAGCTCTTTTATTAAACAGTGAAAGACGATGACCTGCTGTATGTCCTGATAGATCAATCAGAATATCAATTTGATCTTGAATTACCAATTCATAGAGGGCGTCATCATCCAAACAGCTTACAGTGCGCCAAATATCGACATAGGATTTTAATCGTTTAGTGATCCCATCTTTTTTATCGTTATTTGCATAACAAAATATCTTAAACTTTTCATCGTTATGAGACTGCAGTACCCCACCAATCAGAAAACCAACTGGATGGTGGATAAAATCAGCCGAAACATACCCCACTCTTAAACACCGTGTAGGTTCTAGAGTGTTGGTAAAAGAAACTGATGTAATATGATCCTCTTGAACACAACTCTTTGCCCACTCAATATGGGATTGAAAGATTGTCTCCAAGCTCTGGTCAGAAAAATAGTGCGAAGTGAAAAGCATATTACTATGGGCTAGAATATTGCCTGGGATTTTAGCGACAATCTGCTGTTGCAACTCAAAAGCTTCATTAGCTTTACCCTGTGCATTCAGTATTGATCCTAAGTTGATATAGCCATTGATAAAGTCAGGATCGATTGTTAGTGCTTTTTTTACAGCAGTAACAGCAGTGTCAAATTTACCTTGAAACTTTAATATCAGACCAAGGTTGTTATAAGCTTCAGCATAATTGGGATC
Source organism: Magnetococcales bacterium (assembly GCA_015232405.1). GTDB lineage: Bacteria > Pseudomonadota > Magnetococcia > Magnetococcales > JADFYX01. The sequence goes on from JADFZS010000164.1 coordinate 7,023, forward strand.
AATGGCAACAGCTTTTTTGCAACTGATTTCAGCTGCGAATAATTTATTCTGTTTGTACAATACTATGCTAAGATTGTTATAAGCAGCAGCATATTCTGGATCAATGGAAACTGCAGTTCGGAAGCTTGCCTCTGCCTGCTCCAAATGACCCTGACCTTTCATGGCAAGGCCAAGGTTATAGTGGGCTTCTGCACTATTTTGGTTTATTGATAATATCTGTTTGTAACACTCAACTGCCTCTGAAAACTGTTTTTGGTCTAATAGTGCAACCCCTAAATTGTTATGTGCATCTATAAGAGTGGGGTCAATGGCAGTCGCTTTTTGATAACAATCAATCGCCTCTTTAAGGTTGCCCTTTGTATGCAAAATCATCCCTAGGTTGGAGAGGGCCACTGAGTTTTCTGGCAAAAGTTTTAGAGTTTGTCGATAACACGTCATCGCATCATCAACACGGCCAGATTGGTGAAGATCTATCCCCTGCTGAAGAACATCTTGAGCAGATAATAATAGCTTATTATCTGGTTCCTGTTGTTTATTGGCATCTACAACCAAACTTAGTTCCCTGGCAATTTCAGCGTTATCAGGCTCTTTTCCTGCTGCAATTTGCAAGTTGTGTATAGCCTCAGATAAGTGACCTAAACTATACAGTGATATACCAAGATTGTAGTACAATATGGCCTTATCAGTATCAATTGCTATCGTTTTTTTAAACAAGTCAACTGCTTTAGAATGCTGATTGAGTTTTTGGGCAGCAACCCCCATTAAATTATATGCATCTATATGGCTGGGGTTTAATTGAATGATTGCTTTACAGAGTTGGGAGGCATCACTATAACGACCACAATTAAAGTGATCCAAGCTCTGTTTGTAATAGTCATCAGTAATAATTTGTGTCTTGCTGATTTCATCCTCAGCTACCATCATTAACCTTCCATGTTGTTGTTAATTTGTTTACTGTTTTAGAAGTGTAAAAGTACCCATAATTATCAGGGCTACGCTAAAGTCAAGCACAACACTCTGAACAGCAAAGAAAAACTCGAAAATCCTAGCTTCTCTTTCCCCAGCAGTTTATCACTACGGCATGAACGATGCCAAGCCCAAAACTTTTTTGAACAATTCCAGCCTTGTTCAGGCTGTCCAGGTCCGACCAGTTGAGCCAGAAGAGATTTCCCGTTGGCCTTCCCTCATGGCAGCACATCACTATCTGGGAACTCCTGCACTTGTTGGGGAGTCTCTCCGCTACCCACTGGTCGCGCACCGCCCCAAGTGCTGGGAGAGCTACAGTCGCCCTACGGGCTCCTTCCGTTCTCCCAGCACTTGGGGCGGTAATTTAACTTTCATAAATGGCATAAAATCAAGAAATAACTGTGCATTTGGTGGGTTAGTTTTTTTGAGTACAGGTGGGGCAGTTATTTTGAGTGTTGAAGGTCGGTTTCAATGTTGGGCGCTTCAACCAATCGTAAATTGTTGTTCGGCCCACCTGGAACAGTACAGCCGCATCAGTCTTGCGACCACCTGCATCAATGTAGTCGAGAACACTTTATCGTAATTCGATATTATAACTCATAAGAAATACTATAACACGTTCTGATTTAAATTCACACGGCTATAGTTGGAATTTAAAAGGAAATAAGTATTTGTTTCGTAGAAAGTTCGGGCGAAACCTTGCTTGATGTGTCTCTATTGTGTCCCGATTGTACTTGGTGATTATGTGTATTGAGCGCAACCTATTGAAAAAAATGGGGCGACCGATGGGGTTTGAACCCACGACAACCGGAATCACAATCCGGGGCTCTACCAACTGAGCTACGGCCGCCATAAGGGGGGGGCATTTGTTTGCTGTGCTGCTAACTAAAAAAACCTTGAGAAAATTTCTATCTCTTTTTGGTAGCTTGCTACCAGGGAGCTAAAAATAGAGAAAAAAATATGCTAAAGTCAACCTAAAAATGGCGCGCTCGGCAGGAATCGAACCTGCAACCTACGGCTTAGAAGGCCGTTGCTCTATCCTGTTGAGCTACGAGCGCAAGCCGATGTCACCAAGTTGATCCGACCAGTATTCCTGACTGTTTTAAGTGGTGGCCGTTGTCTGCCAACTATGCAGTCGTTGCAAAATCCAGTCAACAGGCTGTTGTATAAAACCAGCCGCTTGGTGTTTAAACCAGTCCCAAACTGTTGGAAAAAATGGTCGGGGTGAGAGGATTCGAACCTCCGGCCCTCGGTTCCCAAAACCGATGCGCTACCAGACTGCGCTACACCCCGACATTTTTTTACAAACCAACCCATAAGGCGGACTTGAACGGCGCACAGCCTAACCCAGTAGGAGGGGTGTAGCAAGACATTTTATTTTTTTCCGAACAAAGGGGGCTATTTTTTTTCTGCCTGATCCAAAATCATGATGGCAAAGGTTCCAATATTTTGCCATGCGGTGCCGTTTACCCGGTCATAGACCTTGAAAAACCAAATTCCTGGATATACCTCACCGGAAATGCTGCCAACCGCCGTATAGAGCGGAAAAGAGCCATTTTTGGGGGCTGATATCATGGGGTAGGAAAGGTCGGTAATTTTTTCGCCACTTCTGTTTATAATGTTGACCTTAAACTCATGTTTGCCGGGATGGGTTAAAATCAGATCCAAAATAAAATAGCCAACCACCCCGGAAGTACGGGTTTGCAGAGCCTTGACCACGGCCAACGGTTGGATCTGGCTGTCCCGTTCTGTCATTTTTTCAGAAAAATAGGCGTTGCTTACGTAGGCAGGCTGCCGATAGCTGCTTTTTGCCTGCGCCGGGCCGGAGGATAAAAAGAGGCCGAGCATAATGGTTAAACAGGTAAGTGCCGCCAAAAACCGTCTTGTGGAATGGGTAGCAAAAAATTTCATAAATAACCTTCTCTCCATATTGTCCCAAGATATTTTATGTGCCGTTTTTGCTTTGGATCGCCAGTTGCGAAATTGTCCGCAAATTGCCCGTTGTTGCTGGTTGTAATTGGCAATATATGCTTGGTAAAGCTATAAAATCTATAAAATTGGCTATACTTTCTCATATTTTCGCCTATCTTGCTAATACAAAAAAAAGCCGTCAATTAAAAAATATATGT
>JADFZS010000165.1 GCA_015232405.1 Magnetococcales bacterium
CATTGTAGGTGCTGGACGAACTGCTGTAGGTAGTTTTTTAGGAGCTTTAGGTAAAATTTCTGCCCATGAGCTAGGTGCAACAGCCATTAATGGTGCTTTAGAGAGGGCTGGAGTCTCTTATGATCAGGTTGATGAGGTCATTATGGGACAGATCTTGACTGCTGGTTGTGGTCAAAACCCAGCAAGACAGGCAGCTATGCAGGTGGGTATACCCAAGGAGGTTCCATCAGTTACAGTTAATAAACTGTGTGGCAGTGGTCTTAAATCAGTGAGTATGGCAGCCCAGGCTATTAAGTGTGGTGATGCCGAAATCATCGTTGCTGGTGGTCAGGAGAACATGACGCTCTCCCCGCATATTTTGAAAAATGCTCGTAATGGTCAAAAGATGGGTGACTGGAAGTTAATCGATACCATGATTGACGACGGTTTGACCGATGCTTTCAACAACTACCACATGGGTACAACAGCTCAAAATATTGCTGACAAATATGGCTTTACCCGTGAAGAGCAAGATGAGTTTGCCACCAAGTCACAAAACAAGGCAGAGGCAGCCATCAACAAGGGTGCGTTTAAAGACGAGATTGTACCCATAGAGATCCCACAACGAAAAAAACCACCTGTTGTTTTTGATCAAGATGAATTTCCAAGAGCCGGTGTAACAGCTGCTGATTTAGCCAAACTACGCCCAGCTTTTAGCAAAGATGGCAGTGTGACAGCTGGTAACGCTTCTGGTATCAACGATGGTGCAGCAGCAGTTGTAATTGCCTCTGGCAAAAAAGCTGCTGAACTTGGGCTAAAACCACTTGTTCGCATTGTGGCATACGCAAGTGTTGGTGTTGATCCCAAAATCATGGGTACAGGACCAATTCCTGCTGTTAGAAAATGTCTGGAGAAGGCTGGTTGGTCAATTGACGATCTCGATCTTATTGAGGCAAATGAAGCTTTTGCAGCACAAGCAATGTCAGTTAACAAAGATCTAGCTTGGGATGAGTCAAAGGTTAACGTCAATGGTGGTGCTATTGCTTTAGGTCACCCTGTTGGAGCTTCAGGAACAAGAATTTTAGTATCTTTGATCTATGAAATGTTGCGCAGAGATGCAAAAAAAGGTATCGCTACCCTCTGTATTGGTGGTGGACAAGGTATTGCAGTTGCGATTGAGAAGGTATAGACCATCAATTTTAATAAATATGTCAGTTATTTATCTGACTTTTTAATAGTTTTTTTACATCTAAGGAGATCTTGGGTATGTCGAACAGAGTAGCAGTTGTTACTGGTGGTGTTGGTGGTATTGGTACTGAAATTTGTCGTTATCTGGCAAAAGGTGGTTATAAAGTTGCTGCCACTTGTATTGCAGCTGAGGTTGCTGGTGCTGATGAGTGGAAGTCACAATTCACCAAAGAGGGTCTTGAGGTTGAAGTTTTTCAACTCGAGATCACCGACATTGATGATTGCGTTAAAGTAGCAGCAGAAATTGAAGAGAAAATGGGGCCTATCAGCTGCTTGGTAAACAATGCTGGTATCACCAAAGATGGCACCATGAAGAAAATGGACAAGAGTATGTGGGATGCTGTCATCAACATTAACCTGACTGGTGCTTTCAACATGACCAAACAGGTTTTCACCAAGATGACCGAGCAAAAATTTGGTCGTATTATCAACATCTCCTCACTAAATGGTCGCAAAGGTCAATTTGGTCAGGCCAACTACTCAGCAGCTAAAGCCGGTATTCATGGTTTCACCATGGCTATTGCACAGGAAGGCGCCCGTAAAGGTGTAACAGTAAATACTGTATCACCTGGATATATCAATACAAACATGATGAAAGCTATTCCAGAGGATATTCTAAACAAGATTATTGCTCAAATTCCTGTGGGCCGTTTGGGTGAGGCAGAGGAGATTGGTCAACTGGTCGCTTATATCGCATCAGATGCAGCTGCATTTATGACTGGTGCTAATGTTGATATGAATGGTGGTCAGTTTATCCATTGATTAAAGATTAAATTAGGGTCTAAGCTTACGACCTATGAACGATTCAACACGCATCATAAGAAAATATTCAAATCGGCGTCTCTACGACACCGAGAAGTCTGTATACATCACTTTGGAGGGTATCCGTCAGCTGGTGCTCAAAGAGGTTCCCTTCAAGGTGGTGGACAAACGTACAGATAAAGATATTACACGGAACATCCTGCTCCAGATCATCAGTGAGCAGGAGGAGCAGGGTGTTCCCATATTCAATGCAGAGGTACTTAACCGTATCATCCGTTTCTATGGAGAATCACTGCAATCTCAAGGTGCTTTGGCGGAATATCTAAAGAAAAGCTTGGATATGTTCATGGAGCAGCAGGTCAGATTGCAAAAAACCACCGATCCTATCAGTGTCATGAAGTCAATGACCGAGCAGAATGTCAAATATTGGACTGATTTATTTAATGTCGGCCTCACCAATAAGACAGATTAATAGCTCGCTTTCATATTTTTTCATTTTTTTCATAATTGTAACTATCTGAATATTTACATATTTTATAGCGATATTGAAAATATTTTGCCAAACATTTAATTTTTTGTTTGACAATTTGTGCAGTGCAACATATATTGCAGTGCAACATAACAAATTCACTAACGCCATACGGGAGTAATACCATGGATAAAAATATTGCTGACAACTTTTCAAAACTTGCAGAAAACATGATGGACTCAATGAAAAAACTGCAAACCATCAATGAAGAGACTTTGCAGAGTTTGACTAGCCAACAGTTCAAGACAGCCCAAGAGTTCATCAAAACCAGCTCAGAGCAGATGGAAAAACTAAGTAAGTCAAAAACTGTGGAAGAGGCGGTAACAGAGCAGACTAAAATCACATCCACAATGGGCCAGATGATGTTGGATAATGCTCAGGCTACTATGGCAGTTCTAACCAAGGGTCAAAAAGAGTTGGAAAATTTGATAAGTACAACTGTTAAACAGAACATGGAACAAAAATCTTAAACCAGCTAAATAGCCAAACTCGGATTTTTCAACGCATACTCAAAAAAAGTAACCTCATCTCTTGTTAGATCAGGTCTTAATACTTTTTAGATTACCGCAAAAATATTAAACACTCTTTTAAAGTTTGGACTCTGGGCCTTCTTGGCCCAAGAGAGTGTTGGTTACAAACGTAATTGTTAGTTGGTTTGTCACCCCCTTTTAAAGCTAGTACATGTAACACAAGAACTATTCCGGGTTGTACACCTTTGGCAGGGATGCACAATCAACTTTTCAAGAGTGAAATCAGGAGATAACACCATGGATAATAATCCTTTTTCTATGAATTGGGCAGATAACTGGAGCAATCTGCAAAAAAAAATGTGGAATGATTGGTCAGCTTTGGCGCAACAGTCTACCCCCAATGCTGCAGTTAACCCATTCAATTTTTTCCAACAATCCATGGAAGAATCGAATGATCCCATGTGGGCTGCTTTTTCACCTTTTCAGGTAAAGTCACCTGAAGAGATGGCTCGTCAAAGTATGATGGGAGCCATGAACAACTTTATGAATATGAGCAAAGGTGTGTTTGACACTTTTGGCAAAATGGGTAAACAGGGTGAGCAATCCATAGAGGAATGGACTGCGGAGTTGGATAAAAATCTAACAAAATTTCGCGAATATTTTACCTCTGGAGCACAGTCAGACTTCAACGCTCTAAACCCTTTGAGTGCCTGGTCTAATATGCTTGAAAACGTCCCTGGTTTTTCCAGTGACATGATGAAACAGTTTATGGGTCAAGCTGGGCAAATAAACCAATTCCCTGGTTTAAGTGGAGAGTCAACCGTTGAGAAATTTTTCAACGATACCTTGAATATGCCGGGTTTGGGCTTAAACCGGGAAAAACAAGAAAAACTGCAAAAGGCTATTCAGCTGGGCATTGTCTACCAAAAGGTGATGGTTGAATATCAAACCATTATGAACAAATCCAGCGCCCACGCAGCAGAACTTTTCAGAGATCGATTGGTCTCCATGGCCCAGGCTGGTGACTCAATAAAAAGTCTGCGGGATCTTCATGTTATGTGGGTTGACTGTAGTGAAGAGTCCAACGCCAAAACTGTGGCAAGCCCAGAGTATCAAGAGATTAATCCCCGTTTGACCAACGCACTTTTGACTCTGCAAAAACATCTTCAGTCCATGACCGATGACAATATGGCAGCTCTAAATATGCCAACCCGTAAAGAGTTGAATTCAGCATATTTGCAGATCCATGATTTAAAAAAGAAGGTTCGCAAGTTGGAAGGTCAGCTGAAAAACCAGACAAAGCTTGGTGATTCAACAGAATTTAACCGCTTGCGTGATGATTTGGAGAAGCTGGATATTGACTCCCTACGTGCTGATATTGAGGCACTGAAAAAGCAGTCAACATCAGCTATTAAACCTGCTGCCAAAGCGGCAGCTAAACCAGCAGCAAAGAAAAGTACAACAACACAAAAAGCCGCAAGTAAAACCAAGGCTACAGCTGCTAAGGCAAAAACAGCAGATAAGCCTGCAACAAAAAAAGGAGCATAACCGATGTTTCCATTAAATATGCAACCGGAGGCACTGGTTGACGAGCTATCCAACTTTAACAAAAAAATCATCTCTGGTATGAAAACCATGAGTGAAGTTGGCGACATTTCAGAGGGAGTTAGTGCCAGAACAGAGGTTTATACCGATGATAAAGTTACACTTTATCACTACGCACCGCTGAAAAAAGATGTCCATCGGGTTCCGGTATTAATTGTCTACGCTCTGGTAAATCGCCCCTATATGGCAGATATACAAGAGGACCGCTCTTTGGTTCGTGGTCTTTTGCAAGAGGGTGTGGATGTCTACCTGATTGATTGGGGTTATCCTGATGCTTCAGACCGTTATATGGATCTTGATGATTATATCAACGGCTATATCGACCGTTGTGTAGATTTTATATGTGATACCCACGATCTCTATCGCATCAACCTATTGGGTATCTGTCAGGGTGGATCATTTAGCACCTGTTATGCAGCACTACACCCTGAGAAAGTACGTAATTTGGTGCTAACAGTGACACCAATTGATTTTAAAACCCCAGACAACACTCTGAGTTGCTGGGCTCAGGATATGGATGTGGATCTGATGGTTGATACCATGGGCAATATTCCTGGTGATCTTTTGAATTTTACATTTTTATCAATGAACCCATTCCGTTTGACCAGCCAAAAATATCTGGATATGGTGGAACTGCTGGATAACGGAACAAAATTGCGTAACTTTTTAAGAATGGAGAAGTGGATTTTTGACTCTCCAGATCAAGCTGGTGAAGCTTTCAGGCAGTTTATCAAAAACTTTTTCCAAGGTAATAAACTGATAAAAGGTGGTTTGGTTATTGGTGACAAAGAGGTAGATTTGAAAAATATCACCATGCCTATTCTCAATGTCTATGCAACCAAAGACCATTTGGTTCCACCAAGTGCTACTAAAGCTCTAAAAGGTAGGACAAGTAGTGAAGACTATTCAGAGGTTGCTTTCAAAGGCGGACACATTGGTATCTTTGTAAGCGGTAGAGCTTTAGCAGAAGTACCCCCGGCTATTGGTAGTTGGTTGAAAGAGCGGGGTTAGTAGTACGGCAACAAAAAGATAAAAATAAGGGAGGTTTAAGTTTGGACTCTTATTTTTGCTGTAGGGGCGAACCTGCAAACGAAATGCACGGCTCCCCACTAAACATTAGCTAGTAGACTTCGCTCCTACAGATTTTTTGTTAGTTTATGAGAGTATTTAATGAAACTGGGTGGTTTATCTACCCAGTTTTTTTATGGGTATTTGCCTCCAGTTTCAAGAGTGGGGCAAGATATTTTCCTGTCCAGGAGTGAGGCGTTGCAGCACACTTCTCTGGTGTGCCTTGAACCAGGATCTCCCCCCCTTTGCTTCCCCCTTCCGGACCCAGATCAACTATCCAATCGGCGGTTTTAATTACATCTAGATTGTGCTCAATTACCACAACACTGTTGCCTGTTGCTACAAGTCTGGTCAATACCTCAAGAAGTTTACGGATATCATCAAAATGCAGCCCGGTGGTGGGTTCATCCAATATGTATAGGGTGCGGCCTGTAGCCCGTTTGGAGAGTTCACGGGATATTTTAACCCGTTGCGCCTCACCACCAGATAGTGTAGTTGCCGACTGTCCCAACCGTATATAGCCCAAACCCACATCCATCAAGGTTGCAAGCTTGCTTCTGATGGCAGGAATTGGTTGAAAAAATAGCAGTGCCTCTTCGACTGTCATGGTTAAAATATCGGCTATGGATTTGCCTTTATAGGTGATTTCCAACGTTTCACGGTTGTAACGGCTACCGTGGCAGACATCACACTCCACAAAAACATCTGGTAGAAAGTGCATCTCAATTTTAATCAACCCATCACCAGCACAGGCTTCACAACGTCCCCCTTTGACATTAAAACTAAAACGACCAGATTTATAACCCCGAGAGCGGGATTCCGGCACTTGGGCCAAGAGATCCCGAATGGGGGTGAAAAGCCCGGTATAGGTGGCAGGATTGGAACGGGGAGTTCTGCCTATGGGAGATTGATCTATATGAACAACCTTATCGAGATGTTCCAAACCAATAATCCGCTCATATTGTCCCCCAGCCACCTGGGTATTGTTGAGCCGTTGTGCCAGAGCTGGATAGAGGGTATCTAAAATAAGGCTGGACTTACCAGAGCCGGAAACACCTGTTACACAGGTCATTAAACCCAATGGTAGAGTGGCTGTGACCTCCAGCAGATTGTTGGTGCTTACTTTATCTAGAATAATACAGCGGTCTGGATCAATTTGTCGGCGTTTTGTTGGTACAGTTATATTATTTTCACCACTGAGATAACGGCCTGTTAATGAGTTGGGATCTTCACACACTTCTTTAGGAGAGCCAGAGGAGACAACCTCTCCCCCATGTTCTCCTGCTCCTGGTCCCATATCAACAAGAAAATCCGCTGTTTGCATAGCATCTTCATCATGCTCTACAACCACTACGGTATTTCCCAGATCACGAAGTCGCACCAGGGTATCTAGAAGCCGTTGATTGTCCCTTTGATGAAGGCCAATGCTGGGTTCATCCAATATATATAAAACCCCTGTTAAACCGGAGCCTATCTGGTTTGATAGTCGAATACGCTGACCTTCACCGCCAGAGAGGGTGGTTGCTGTACGGTCTAAAGTGAGATAGTCCAAACCAACAGCCAATAAAAACCCCAACCTTTCAGTGACCTCTTTGACAATTCTTGCTGAAATATTCTGTTCTTTTTTCGTAAGAGTCATATTTTGAAAAAACTCTTGGGTCTTGGTAAGAGGCAAGGCAGATAGTTGAGCTATATTGGTTTGGTTTATACGAATATACAGAGCCTCTTTGCGTAATCTATCACCTGAGCAGCTTGGGCATGGTGATGTGTTGCGAAATTTAGCCAACTCTTCACGCATGGCGTCTGATTCTGTCTCCAGATAGCGACGTTCCAATATTTTCAAAACCCCCTCCCAGGGTTTTGTGGTACGAAAACGACGTCTTCTGGCATAGTTAAATTTGATCTTCTCCCTTCCTGAGCCGTTCATAAATATATCTCTGGCTGCTTGTGGAAGATCTTCCCAAGGTGTACGAATATCAATGTTATAGTGTTCTGCCACACTATAAATTGCTTCACGTGCCATGGATGCGGTGGGTTTGGACCAAGGGACAATACATCCCTGGCGGATGGTCATGGATGGGTTGGGGACAACCAGCTCCTGACAGAAATACTCTTTAGTGCCTAAACCATCACAACTTGGACAGGCTCCAAAGGGGTTGTTGAAAGAAAAAAGCCTCGGTTCAATCTCAGGATATGATATACCGCAATCAGGACAGGCGTGGCGTTCAGAAAATATCAACTCCTGGGGGTTGGAACCCAACACTTCAACCTTGGCAACTCCACCTGGATTATTTTTAATTCTCAATGTTTGCACCAGACCCAAGGCGGTTTCCAAGGAGTCTGCCAAACGAGACTCTATCCCCGGCTTTACCACCAAACGATCAATGAGAACATCTATGGTGTGTTTTAACTGTTTGTTTAACTCGGGAACCTCATCAATTTCATATGTTTCACCATCGATCACCACACGGGTAAATCCCTGACGGTTTAGGGATGCAAGCTCTTTTTTATACTCACCCTTACGACCCCGTACCATGGGAGCAAGGAGTAATACTCTTGATTTTTCAGGTAGTTCCATAACAGTATCTACCATCTGACTGACAGTTTGGCTGGCAATGGGCTTGTCGCAACTGTGGCAATAAGGAGTACCGATACGGGCAAAAAGAAGACGCAGGTAGTCGTGAATTTCAGTTACGGTACCAACTGTAGAGCGAGGGTTTTTTGATGTGCTTTTCTGCTCAATGGCAATGGAAGGGGAAAGCCCTTCAATGGCATCAACGTTGGGTTTTCCCTGCAGACTTAAAAACTGCCGGGCGTAGGCAGATAGAGACTCTACATAGCGTCGCTGCCCTTCAGCTGCTAATGTATCGAAGGCCAGTGAAGATTTTCCAGAGCCTGATACTCCGGTAATTACTGTTAAAGCGTTGCGGGGAATGGAGAGATCAATATTTTTCAGGTTGTGTTCTCTGGCCCCACGAATAATAATTTTCTTTTGTGACATATATTAATAATATCTCATAGCGAGTGTAATATCATAAAACTAAGGTGAAAAGGAGTAGGATATCATGTCCAACTACATGGCGGAACTGATTTTGACCAATCGTGAGGTTCTGCTGATCGGTGGTGGCACAGTTGCACTACGTAAGTTAACAGGATTATTGACATCAGGTGCACGTATCTTGATAGTTTCCCCTGAATTGGACCCCAATATTGCCAAATTGGTTCAAGAAAATGAGGTGGAATATGTAAAAGCCATTTTTGGGCCGGAGCTTTTAGAGCATAAACCCAGATATAGTTTGGTTTTTGCAGCAACAAACAGCTCTGAAACCAACCGTCATATAGCTCATATTTGTGCTAAAGAGGGTATACTGTGTAATTCGGCTGATGATCCTGAAGTCTCAGGGTTTTTAGTACCAGCCGTGGTTCGCAGAGGGCCGGTAACCGTGGCTGTTGGAACCCAAGGAGAGAGTCCGGCACTGTCCCGATTAATAAAAGAGCGCATCGATTCTTGGTTGGAGCCGGGCTGGGGGGAGTTGGCACAGCTGTTTGGTTTAATACGTAGTGATGTTAAAAAGCGCATTAACCCCATAAAAAAGCGGCAAAATTTCTGGCGCAATACAACACTGGCAGTGGAAAAAGAGGAGCGTTATAAAAAAACCAACAACCGGGCTTGGCTTGAAACACGAATTTGTGATGCAGAATAATGGCAAGATATTATGGAATATCCAAGCAACTAGGTTTAACAATGGAGAACCATTAATTTAAATGATAAACTGCGAGTTCTAGGTTGAACTACAATAAATGATATCTACATGATAAAAATATTTGCACCTCTCTATCGTCTATTGGATGTACCCATTGTTTACGACCTGTTACAACGTTCAAACCCTGCAACAGTCGGGCTGTTTAAAGATAAATTACTGGACAACGTTAAAGTTTCCAAAGCCCAGAAAATTTTGGATATCGGTTGTGGTACAGCACAATTTTGGCAATATTTTAAAGAGGCAGACTATTATGGCATTGATATCAATATAAATTATGTCAAAGTAGCCAAGCAGTCCACCAATGGTCGTTATGCTATTATGAATGGCAAAATGATGGCCTATGCAGATAACTATTTTAACTCTGCATTTTGTGTTGCCACCTTTCATCATATGACTGATGAGGTGATTGTAGAGACCATCTCTGAGACTTTACGGGTGTTAAAGCCGGATGGCGCTCTCCATATTGTCGATCTTATTCTACCGGAATCATTTATAAAAAGTCCCATTAACTCCTTTATTTTTCATCTGGATCGTGGCAGATGTCCAAGGAGAGGGTCAACCCTTAACGCTCTATTGGTAA
>JADFZS010000166.1 GCA_015232405.1 Magnetococcales bacterium
AAACAGTATATAATGTTTAAAGTTTGTATGCATTATATATAGCATTACCTATTGATAATTATAACTTTATTGTAAAATAGTAAATAGATGTTTTTTAGAAAAATATGAACTGATCAAGTTGTAAAAAAGCTAGTTTGAGGGAATGAAATATTGTGTTGAAAGAATTAATGACCTGTTCTTTGCTTAAAATTAAAATTTTTATAACTATTCTGTCTGTTTCTGTCTTGCTCTGGGCCTTTCCTATTGCGGCTTTACATGCTGCAGATTTATCAGGAACAGTTCTTAAAGCTCTATCTTTTCACCCTACGATAAAGGCTAGCCAGGAAGCTCTCAAGGCCGTGAAACAGGATGTCAAAATACAGCTAGGAGGGTTTTATCCTGTCATATCTGTAAAAACTGAGATGGGGCAAGAGGCTACAAATGGCGATATTTCCAATCCACATGGTGTCTCGAACAGTGCTGAAATCAGTTTGACACAAAATATATTTGATGGAAAGAGTACTACCTACTCCATTAAATCTGCTAAACGGCTGAAGCGAGAAGCAGATTTTGTGCTCTATGATGACCGGGAAACTATCACGCTTCAGGCTGCCGAGGCCTATCTAAAAATCCTTCGTTTTCGAGCTGTTGTCAAACTTTCACAGGAGAATTTAAAAAAACATCAAGAGGTTCACGAAAAAGTTCAACTCCGTACTCGACAAGGTGGGGGTGATCTTGGTGATGTTTTTCAATCTGAGAGTCGGCTGATAAGATCCAAATCGAGACTTCGTCAGGTTGAGGGTGATTTGCGCAATGCAGAAACCGATTTTTTTGAGGTTGTTGGCAGTCTACCAGAGGTGGAGCTGGATGAAGCCATAGTACTGGAGGATACCATTCCCAAAACAGTTGAAGAGGCTATTGCAAAGGCTATAGCTAAAAACCCAGCACTTAGAGCTATACAAGAGAATAGCAAATCCAAGGAGGCGGATGTGTCTGCTATAAAAAGCAGTTTATATCCAACTTTGGATTTGGAGTTGAAATATACAAATGAATATCACAGCGATACAGTTGCTGGTTCAAGTGAAGATATGACCGCCTTGTTTGTGATGAACTTCGATCTTTACCGTGGTAACCAAGATACTTCCCGCTGGAAGCAAGCCAAACATAGAAAAACTGAGTCATTGCGGTTGGTGGATGAGCAACGCCGTTTGCTGGAGGAGCAGATTCGGGTTGATTTTGAAAACTACCAAATAGCTATAGATAGACTTCCTATGCTATCTCGTTTGGTAGAGGTCAATAGTTCTGTGGTTCAATCTTACATGCAGCAATTTGAGTTGGGTCGCCGTACTCTCCTTGACGTTTTAGATGCCCATGATGATCTATATCAAGCCATGGTTGGGGTGGTGGAAGAGAGGGATCGACTGCGCTTGAACGAATATAGGATTCTTAGTGCTTTTGGGCAGTTAGAGACCTCTTTATCCCCATCATGATAGTACTAATTTTGAAATAGTTGAGAGTGTATACACAAGGATGTTGTAGTTATATGTACTGTTGTAGCATTGGTTATGGGAGTGGATTTGTTTTTTAAGTTAAAGAGGAGATAAACCTCTGCAATAACTAGCTTTTAGGTGGATAGGATTAAAGTAGGCATGGATCGCAAAAACCCTAAATTACAGCACACGAAATTGAAAAAAGGCGTTGCCTCTTCAGATAATAAAAAAGAGGCCGCCAATCCGATCCATCGTAATAAAGAAACTACAAAAAATCCTGTTGATAACAGCAGTGGTCTGCTTGGTAAAATTGAACTAGAGAGCCGTTATACTGGAAATCCTGAAATACAAACAGAACTGGCAGCCTGCACCATTGAAGTTAACCCATTATTGGAGTGTTTGGTTTATCTGACCAAATATCATGGCACACCTCGTTCTGCTGAGTCGTTGGTAGCTGGCCTGCCTGATCAACATCATAGTTTTACTCCAAGGATATTCTTGAGAGCAGCCCAACGTGCAGGTTTTCATGCAAAGGTAATAAAAAAGACATTTCGTAAACTATCCAAGGATATGTTCCCCGTGGTCATTCCATTTAAGGATGGAGATGCCGGGGTGCTTTTGGATACCTTTTTTGAAAATAAATGTGTGGAAATCATGTTGCCGGACAATGGTGGCATAGTGGAGAGGATAGCCATATCAGATTTGGAGGAGCGTTGGAGCGGATATGTAATTCTTGTCCAACCTGAAAATCCCATAGAATTTGATCGGCCTGATGAAAAACGACGAGATCCATCATCATGGTTTTGGGGGACATTACGGCAAAATTGGTGGATTTATAGTCAGGTGGTGATGGCAGCAGTTTTTGTCAATCTGTTTGGCTTGATCTCTCCGATGTTTGTCATGATCGTCTATGACAGGGTTATTCCAAATAATGCACAGGAAACCCTCTGGGTGTTAGCTTCGGGAGTTTTGACAGTCATTGTTTTTGACTTGATTCTCAAAACACTAAGGGCTTTTTTTATAGATTACGCTGGCAAACGGGCTGACATTCTTATGGGAAGCAGGCTGTTTGATCAGGTGTTGGATATGCGTCTAGCTGGTCGTCCCAAATCGGCTGGTGTCTTTGCCAATACCTTACGGGAGTTTGAGACCCTGCGGGAATTTTTTACCTCAGCCACACTGGCAGCTGTTATAGATCTTCCTTTTGTTTTACTGTTCTTGTTTGTTCTCTGGATGATAAGCGGTCCTGTATCAATCGTCTTGATGATTGCGGTCCCTTTGGTGTTGGGCTATGGTTTTTTGCTCCAGATACCTCTTCGGAATGTAGTCAAAAAAAATCTCAATGAATCCAACATCAAGCA
Organism: Magnetococcales bacterium; assembly: GCA_015232405.1. GTDB lineage: Bacteria > Pseudomonadota > Magnetococcia > Magnetococcales > JADFYX01. Next base: position 2,831 of record JADFZS010000166.1, read on the forward strand.
CGGTGTTTTAGTGGAAACCATCAACGGTTTGGAGACAATAAAAGCCGTAGGGGCCGAAGGAAGAATGCGTGGTTTATGGGAACAAGCTCTGGGTGCAACAGCCTCTTCTGGACAAAAATCACGTGCTCTGTCCACTTCTGGTGTTAATTTTACCAGCTGGGTACAACAGACAGTTTCAGTTGGTGTGATGCTTTATGGAGTGCAACTAATAGGTAAAAATGAGTTGACCATGGGTGCACTCATAGCCTGTGTCATGTTGGGGGGGCGTGCTATTGCTCCTTTGGCACAGTTGGCCCAATTGGTTACCCGCCTCAACCAGTCCATGGCCTCTCTCAAAAATCTCAATGAGATCATGTCTGCACCAGTTGAACGTTCACACAAGCAGCAGTTTATACATCGTCCACAATTAGGAGGAGAAATTGAATTCCGGAATGTCTCTTTCCGATATCCGGGTACTGATCTTGATATTTTAAAAGGGGTGAGTTTCAAAATTAACCTTGGGGAAAGTGTTGGTTTTATCGGTCGGGTTGGTTCTGGTAAAAGTACCTTGGCTAAACTTATTTTGGGGCTATATGAACCCACAGAGGGTACGGTTTTGGTTGATGGCATTGATCTTCGCCAGATAGATCCAGCAGATCTTCGGCGCAACATTGGCTATGTTCCCCAAGACCCCTTTCTATTTCAAGGTACAGCCAAGGATAACATCACAGCTGCTGCTCCCTTTATGGAGGATGCCGCAATTATTCGGGCAGCAAAGTTGGCTGGAGTAAGCGATTTTCTAGAGCAACATCCGTTGGGTTATAATCTACCAGTAGGAGAGCGAGGTGATGGACTTTCAGGTGGGCAAAGGCAAGGATTAACCATAGCAAGAGCACTGCTTAGGCTCCCAAATATTCTGGTAATGGACGAGCCAACCAGCTCCATGGATGCCAAGTCTGAACAAGAGTTGCGAAACCGATTACGGGATTTTCTCAAAGACCGTACCCTATTGCTAATAACTCATAGGGCCTCACTGTTATCTTTTGTGGATAGGATCATTGTTTTAGATAATGGTCAGTTATTGGCTGATGGACCTCGTAAGCAAATTCTTGACTCTCTTGCAACAGGTAAGCTTGCAAACTCCCCCAGAGAAAGGGAGAAAAAGTGAACTCTAACGAAGAAAAATTGTATATCCGCGAGTTACGGTTAGCAGTAATGAGACCACCAAGGATAATTGCCAGCCTAGTTCTCTTCTCCATAGTTGGCTTTGTTAGTTGGGCAGGAATATGGGCCCATGGAGCTGTTCTTGATGAGGTTACATCAGGACACGGTAAGGTAATTCCATCTTCGCAGTTGAAGGTGATACAAAACTTAGAAGGTGGAATAATCTCTGCGATCTTGGTACGAGAGGGTGACTTGGTAAAAAAAGGTCAATCTTTGTTGCGGATTGATGACACCCGTTTCAAATCTACTTTTTTAGAAAACAAGACCAAACAGCTTTCATTCATGGCGGTAGAGGCTAGACTCAAAGGAGAGATAGCGCAAAAATTTCCGCGGTTTCCAGAAATTCTTAAAAAAGAAAATCCACAATTGGTCAAGCAGGAGTTGAACCTCATGTTGGCCCGTGCCGAAGAGTTGGCTGCTTCAGTATCTATTCTCTATCTGCAACAACATCAAAAAAAACAAGATCTACAAGAGTTTAAAAATAAACTGGAACAGTTTGAAGAGGAGAGAAAACTGATAAATGAGGAGTTGGCTATCCTAAAACCCATGGTAACAAGTGGTGTTGCCCCCCGATTAGATCTACTAAGGGTGCTTAAAGAAAAAAACACCAATTCTGGAGAGATTGACTCAGCAAAAAAGGGGATCCAACGCTCTCAAGAGGCCATAGAGGAGATCAAACAAAAGGTGGTGCAGGCCAAAGCCTCTTTTAAAACCAAGGCAGTGGCAGAGTTAAACGAAGTGACAGTTAATCTAAAAGCTCTCAATGAGAAGCTCTCAGGGGATGCCGATGTCATAAAAAGGACCGATATGCTTGCGCCTGTTACTGGTACTGTCAAAGAGATCAACGTGACGACCATAGGTCAGGTTATTCAGCCAGGGGAGCCGTTGATGGAGATTGTACCTCTGGAAGATAGTCTATTGGTCGAGGCTAAGATTCGGCCAGCAGACATAGCTTTTATCCATCCCGGTCAGACAGCTACAGTCAAGATTACCGCCTTTGATTTTGCAATCTATGGTGCACTGTCCGGTAAGCTGGAAAGAATCAGTGCCGACACCATTATGGATGAGGATGGCGAGAGTTACTACAAGATCAGGGTTCGTACCAAAGGCTCATTAAAGGATAAGGAGGGGATGGATCTGCCGATTATAGCAGGTATGGTAGCTGAGGTGGATATTCTTACCGGTCATAAGACAGTACTTGAGTATATGTTAAAGCCGATTCTTCGTGCCCAACACAAAGCTTTTCGTGAGAGATAGAGGATATGAGTCGCTTATTTCATGTCAAGAGAGATGCAAATAGGATGATTTCATCTGTCTCATCAAAACCCCTACCTGGACATGATGAAAAGTTACCAGCTGGGCATCCTGAAATAATAAGTTTTGTCTCTGATATAGATAATGAACAGGATAGAGTTTCCAGCTCTAACTTGGTCACAACTGATTACCACATGCTGCGGATTGTTGAGGATCTTATTGAGATACTTGTTGCAAAGAATATTATCAAATGTACCGACCTGCCTGTTGAGGCAGCTGCCAAGCTGGATTACCGCCGTCAGCTGCGTGGCAGTAATGTTGGTATTGAACTACTAGATGATGATGATGTCATTTGAAAACTATGGCCAGTAATAAAGATAGTCAGAATATTCATGAGACTGCCCTACGATTAGCCATGTCAGCTACCTCTGTGGAACAGACAGCTGCTGCTGGTTTGCTCTTGGTTGGTAGTGATCGTTTTGTACATTCCAAAAATAGTTTATCCGAAGCCATTATTGCCCAGGATGATGGGCTGATATTAAATGGTGATGGAGTGTTGAGTATCTGGAACTCCACAGAAGATGAGGAGTTTGGAAGGTTACTCTATAAAATATCATGTCTGGGTCATAACCCATACAAAGTAGGGGCTATGGCTATATCTCGTCCATCAGGGCTAAGAGCATATTCCATTATGATGCACAGATACTTTGCCTCTAATGGTCATCAACCAACCAATAAAATCATCATAGCCATACATGACCATGAAATAAAACGGACAGCTTCACGTAAACTATTGATAAAGTTGTTTGGTTTAACTCAAAGTGAGGCAGAGGTTTTAGCTTTGTTGGTGGAGACTGGCCGTCCTATACCTGAGATTGCCAAATCAAGGGATGTCAGTGTCCACACGGTTAAGAGTCAAGTAGATAAAATTCGCCAGAAAGTTAAAGCAGACAGCCAAATGGATCTGTTAAGGATAGTTATGTCAACACCAGGGGTGTTCAACATGCCAAATTTATCTCTGGATGAACAGAACCCATGGGTATACTGATAATGCATATTTGGAGTCTGTTAAGTTGGTAGTGCTGTAATTTTAATAAAAGGGGTTTTTGCTAACTATCTCTTTTTTTTGCGACGCGCTTTTTTCTCAGAGTGTCGCCACCAGAAATTTTCGTTGATGGAATAAACGGGTTTGTAGTGGTGAACACTGCTGTGGTCCACCACCTGTTTGATCTGGTTGTCCAATATCAGTATTCGGTCCTCCAGGTAGACAGCAAGTATAGAGTGACCAATCTTGAGATTGCTATCGGTAACAGCAACAATCCGCAACTGTTTTGCTGTAAAACCAACCTTTTTTAGTGAGAGGTATTTAATAATTGAGAAATCTTCACAGTCTCCAAATTTATTAAGGAACTCCCCTGGAGACTCCCAATAATCTTTGACTCCCCAGTTTTTTTGATCTGTAACATACTTTGCCTTGTTGACAAATGTATTGATTTCACGAATCTGGGCTTCTTGACTTTTGCCTTTCAATGTTTCCAGAAAGTCGAGCCATTTTTGGTAGTGGCATTTATTGAAAGAGGTCTCTTTGCAGTTTCCAGTTTGTAGTGATAGCTCTTTGGAGTACCTGTCCAAGGCAAAACGCCATTTTTTGAATGTCTTTATATTTCGGGAACGAAATTCTTTGGTTTCAAACAGTTTTAGTCTCTTTTTTTTCTTGCCTGCAATGGCATCATGAGAGCCAGGTAGAAGGAAAAAAAGCAGTACTATTGATAATAGCCAGATAAATGGTTGCAAAGTTGACTTTTGCACTGTTTGAACTCTTGGTACAACTGGTTTCATGGTTGTGTTTTCATGGCTGTTAGTAACTTTTAGGTGTTTATGTAGTTATAGGTCGTAAAATTTTTTTTGATTTCCACCAACTGACCTTGATCTTGAACTCCTTCAATAAAGAGGTCAAGCAAGAAGTCATAACTTGAAACAGTTTAAGGTGGTTACCTTTATTCATTTTTGATAAGAGATAAAAATAGATCTTGGAGAGGTTTATGGCTGTTACTGAATATAAAAGTAGAGCAGAAGATAAAAAAATAAAAGGAACAGTCGTTTTGGCTTTTGGGTTGTTGGGGTTGGTAACAGCAATAGGAGTTGTAGCTGCTTTTAATTATGTTGACCAAGAGAGACAAAGGGCACTGCAACAGTGGCAGGTTCAACTAGGTATTGTCGTCGATAGCCGGGTGCAGGCTGTAGAAGATTGGGTGGCTAGCCAAAGTGAAATTATTGAAAATATAGCTAACAATCAATCTCTAAAAATCTACCTTTCAGAATTTGCCGATACCCAATGGGATCGTAGCTCAGTGACAGATGAGGCAGCCCAAGCAGGTTATCTGGGTAACTTGCTGGTGGTAACTTCCGAAAGGCATGGGTTTTCACCTCCGCCAACTAAAAGTACTGCTCTAGCCAATGTTGAAGAGCCTCTAGGTGGTGGTATCGTAGTTATTGCTGGTAATGGTGAGAGGGTGGCCGGGTCTGGGGGAGTTCCCTTAAATGAAAATATTGTAGCAGCAGCCTGGAGGAGGGCATTGACAGGTGAAAAGGTTTTTATAGACCAGTTCAAAACACCTGATGGGACTACCGCTTTTGGTTTTGCTGCTCCCATTTATGGCATTCAAGATGATCTTAAAGGCCCTGGTTTGGGTGTTGTTGTAGGTATCAAGCCTGTTGACAAAGAGCTTTTTAGTTTATTGAAACAACCTGGAGATAGCACTGCAACAGCAGAGAGTTTTCTGATCCGTAAACATGATTATACTTTGAGTTACCTATCCCCTCTACGAAACGGTTTAGGACCATTGGATCTGGAGCTAGATTTGGCAACGCCTCAATTAGCTTCGGGGTTTGTTTTTGAAAAAAATGGTGGTTTTGGCCTGCGTCGGGATTATGGGGGCAGGGAGGTTTTGGTGACATCTCGTAAGGTAAAAGGTACGCCTTGGCGGTTGGTGCGAACAATCAGTCGTGATGAGGCTCTTGCCGAAACTGAGAGTCGGCACAACACTACTCTGATAGCTTTTTTGCTTTTGATAGCAGGAATTACAGTAACAATTATCGCTGTCTGGCGACATGGAACTTCTGTGCGTGCTGCCCAGTCTGCAACCAAATATAAAATTGCTGCGGAGCGGTTTGAAAACCTGATTCAGTTTCTCCGTGTTATGACCGATAGTCAGCCAACACAGATTATCGCTCTTGACATAGAGGGGCGATACACATTTGCTAATATGGCTGCTGCCAACTCTGTAGGACTGCATCCTCGGGATATGATGGGTAAAACCATGTATACTGTTGCTGGTCCTGTTAAAGCTGGGGCCTTGGCTGCGGTTAACGGCAAGGTTTTTAAAGACAAGAAAATGCTGACCACTGTTCATAAGTTTGCTGTTGATGATGCTGAAACAATTATCAAGTCCAGTCACACTTTTTTGCCTGCAAATCTGGACCATCCTGAAACAGTATTGGTTGTAATGGACGATATTACTGAACTATCACAAGAGCAAGAGAAGGCAGGTCAACGTCTTATGCAGTTGGTGGAAACTTTGGTTGGTGTTGTGGATCGCAGAGACCCATTTTCAGCCAACCATTCATCCCGTGTTGGTGAAGTTTCCCAGGCCATTGGCAAAGAGATGGGACTGCCTGCCAAAGAGATAGCAGTTTGCGAGCTAGCTGGAAGGCTTATGAGCTTGGGAAAAATCTATATTCCAACTGAAATATTAACAAAAGTGGATAAATTAAGCCCCGATGAGCAGAAGCTTCTTGCTGGGAGTATTCAGGTAAGTGCAGATATGGTAGAAAATGTAGATTTTGAGGGGCCAGTTGTTGCGACAATACGTCAACTAGCTGAGACATGGGATGGTCAAGGACCACTAGGTTTGGTAGGAGAGCAAATATTACGTTCTGCCCGTATAGTATCTGTTGCTAACACTTTTGTAGGTATGGTCAGTCCTCGTGCATATCGTAATGCTCTTACTTTTGAAGTTGCTTCCAGCAATCTAATTTCACAAGCGGGTAAACAATACGATCGCAAAGCAGTCCTAGCCCTGGTTAACTATCTGGAAAACCGCAACGGCAAAACAGTCTGGGCACATTACAACAAAAAATAGCCTACAAATGATGAGTAATAATGTAATGGAGCGAGCCACACTGGCAGCAAACCATTCTGAGAATTTTTTTTTGGGACGTTTTTCAGAAAGTTCGATCCCCCTATGGCAACCAAAACACCATCATAAAAAATGCGATTTAAAAGAGTGTATTCAATGCGTTATATGGTTTATGTGTGGAGGCTGGAAATCAAGATTGATTACCAGTTTGTGATGGGATTGGAATGGTCAACGTAGACCAATTTTTGAGCGATGTTGGCCAAGGCGGTAGGCAAGTTGAGGTCGGATAGAGAATAAATGAAGCTTCAGCTGGTTCTGCACCCCATTCTGGTAACCAAGAGGAACATCAAAACCATCAAGTTTCTGAAAGCTGTTACCAGACAAAAATGGACCTCCTGAGCCACATGTATTTTAGAGGGGTGCCAAAATGTAGGTTTCTGCCATATCATTGCCAATACGGCTTTTTTTTGAAATTTCTTTTTCGGTAGTTTTGGCAATAATGGACTCGTTGACTTTCCTCCTTTGGAGCCTAATGGCTCAGTTTTTCAATCCTCGGCACAATGC
>JADFZS010000167.1 GCA_015232405.1 Magnetococcales bacterium
GAATACCCCTTGTTCAATTCGTTTCTCCAGATTTCGGTTGGTAGCCAGAATGAGGCGGGCATCCGTTTTTCTTGGCATGTCCGACCCCATGGGGTGGTATTCATGTTCCTGGAGCAACCTCAGAAGTTTAACCTGTGAAGTTTCCGAAAGATCCCCGATCTCGTCCAAAAACAGTGTTCCGCCATCAGCTTGCGCGATCACCCCCTCCCTGGCCTGGTCCGCTCCGGTATAGGCGCCTTTTCTATGTCCAAAAAGGGTGTCCGTAAAAACCGTGTCATCGAGTCCGGCGGCATTGATGGTAACAAATCGCCCTTGTCGTCCGCTGGCCTTGTGAATCGCATGGGCGAACAACTCCTTGCCCACACCCGTCTCGCCGCTGATCAGGATAGGCTCGCTGGTAACGGACGTGGCGGTGACATATCTGAAGAGCGCCTCCATTTTTTCGCACCGGGTAATGATGCCCTCAAATGCAGGGCCAGAAACCGTCTGACCGGCAAGAAGAGATTGTTTAAGCGCCCACACTTGATGACGTAGTGATTGGACTTCCAGCGCTTTGTTTACAACAGTGACCAAGCGGTTTTCCTCAACCGGCTTGACCAGATAGTCGAAAACGCCTTCCTTCATGCAAGCCACAGCCGTCTCCACTTCCATGGATGCGGTCATGACGATGATGGTGATCTCAGGATGTTTTTCCCGGATAACCGGCAGGAGTTCCATCCCGGACAAATGCGGCATGAACAGGTCGAGGACAATAACTGACACAGGCGTTGATTCCAACAGGGGGATCACTTCCCGACTATCCTTCAAGGTCTCCACCGACTTGATCCCGGCGCTTTTCAGGATCTGCTTGGCTCCGTTCAGAATACCCGGTTCATCATCCACCAGAAGGACAGTGACGGGAGGTGTGTTGGGTGGCGTCATGGCGTTTCTCCTGATGGGTGTAAAGCGATGGGGAAATTGACCCTTACACGGGTCCCTCTCCCTGGTTTGGAGTCGATATCCAGACTGCTTTTGTGCTTGGCGAGAATAGACTGGCATATGGCCAGCCCCAGACCGGTTCCACCTTGGGGCAGTTTGGTGGTGAAGAAGGGAAGGGAAATCTTTTCGATATTTTCTTCGGGGATACCAACCCCTTCATCTTCAACGACCACAGCGATCTTTCGGATCTCCTTATCGTACCATGCGCGCACCAGAACCTTTCGTTTTCTGTCGGGCAATGCTTGCAGGGCATTCAAAATAAGGTTGATAAATACCTGCTCAAGTTGTTGCGGGTTACCATGAATCTTGGGAAGACTCCGTTCAGCCTGGGCGAAACATGCATCGCAATACTTGTGGGTTTGATTGGCTAGAATGGACAAGGCGGAGTCCAGAATATCCTTGATGCAAATGTCATCTCTGAACGCGCCACTGTCCGGCTTGGTCACCCGTTTCAAATCGCTGACGATGGTTCCAATGCGTCTGCTGTTATTGATGACATCGGAAAGAAACTCCGAGCCCTTTTTCATGCTTTCCAAAAAAGGTTGATCATCGAAGCGAATATTGTCGTACTGTTCCTCATTTTCCTGCACATGAATTTGACAGATCCGCCATAACTTGGCGAGCCAGGATGCTTGAAGAAGAATGGCGTTGTTGGGATTGTTGACCTCATGGGCAACGCTGGCTGCCAGAGCGCCAACTGTGGCCAATCGGGCGTTCCGCATGGCCTGGCTCTCGGTATAGTGTTTCTCGGTTTGGTCGGAAACAATGATCATGGCGGATTGGGGCGCATTATTCTCCCACTTGTTCAGGGGTACGGCGCGCAGTTTCCACCACGTACTGGAAGGGCCTTCGATGAGAAAGGATTCTTCATTCAATTTCAAGAAAATACGTCTTATGACCCGGTTAAATCTTGGTTTGGATTGTTCCGGGATAATATCAAGAAGGCGTTTTCCCTTTAAGTTTCCATCCTGATAACCGGGTGGCGGGTGGTTGATGAATAGGATGGCGCCATTTTCATCCAATACCATGATGGCGTCGGGTGAACATTCCACCAAGGCCCGCAATTTATCCTCACTGACGTTTAATGCCTCGTTTGCCTGACCAAGTTTCCGTACCACTTTCTTGGCTGGCAGGGAAATCCGCTCTTTTTTCTTTGTTGTCCCGTTCAGCGCCATAACCATGGCCTGACGTTCCAGGGTTTTCCTGATAAGGCGGCCAAGGGCTATCTGGTGTATAGGCTTGGTGACATATTCCTCGGCTCCGCCCGCAAACGCCTGATCCACTAATTCAGCGCTTCCCTGGTGGATCACCATAATGACAGGGGTATTTCTTTGCGAGGTTATTTTCTGTATGTTGGCGCACGTCTTGAAACCATCCATCCTCGACAGGTCGGCGTCCAATATAATCATGGCGGGACGGAGGCTCGAAAGCTGATGAATGGCCGATTCCCCATCCTCAGCCTCGGCTGTTCCATAACCACTATTTTCAAGAAACTGGCATAGAGTCCTACGCGCCTCCAAATCGGAATCCACTACGAGGATCAGAGGGACGGGCATGATATTTTCAAGGGAGGCAACGTTTTTCTTCTTAATGGACATCAAACCGCTCCATTGCGTTTTTTCGGACAGACCACGTTATTCCAACATTGTAACACCGCCAGTTGATCTCGGGTTGGCAAAAGAAATGTTGGACAAGAAGGGGGACGTCGCGTCGGACATCCTGTCCTGCATCAATCCTACGTCTGAAGATCATCCTGGAACTTTTGGCTGGGCTCTGAACAAATGATTCATTCCAGTTCCGCGAAAGTGCACACTGTAGTGATCTTGACTCGTTTTTCCCTCCATATCCGTACGCATGAAATCAGCGCCATTCTCGATGAGAATGGCGGAAACGTCCAGACGGCCATTTTCCGCTGCGTACATGAGAGGCGTCATGCCTTCCTGGTCTGTAACATCTACGTGAGCCTGGGCATCCATGAGCGTTTGAACGATGCCGGAATATCCGCGCAAGGCTGCCCAATGTAGAACTGTGGTCCCATCGTTGAATCGAACGTTGGGGTTGGCGTCATGAGTCAGCAACAACGCCACGATGGACCCATGACCTTTATCAACAGCTTCAACCAGAGGCGTGTTCCCTTTAAGGTTTTTCCGATCCACGTCAAAGTGTTGTTCCAAAAGCAGGCGGACCATTTTCAGATCACCATTTTTGGATGCATACATAAGCGGAGCGTCACCATGATGATCAACTTGGTGCACGTTAGCTCCATGCGTAATCAATAGTCTCGCCGCCTTGGCGTTTCCATATTGAACCGCCCCGACCAGAGGGCTGCGGGATCCGTTCGGAGCCAGGTTGACTTCTGCTCCAGCTTGTATAAGCAGTGTGAGAATATCCATGTGGCCCCACTGAGCAGCCATTTTCAACGCAGTTTGGTTCCATTGGTTGGTTGCGTTGATATTTGCCTCCAAAGCGATCAGCAGGGTGACCATCTCGGTATGGCCTTCTTCGGAGGCCCACATCAAAGGGGTCGAATCCGTCGGTTCTCCGACATTGATATTGGCGCCGTCGGCCAGTAGCCGTTTCACGGTTTCATAATCTCCATCCATGGAAGCGAGGAGCAGTTTCTCTTCTATGTTCGGGAGCGCACCAAGCCTTACGTTGGACTGCGAAGGCATGGATAAGAACAAGCCTATGAAGGTCAATATTATTGTGGTCGTTATTAAAGCGTGCATCAATCCCATCCGATGATTGATCCCGGGCAAATCCAGTTGATTCATTTCCCTATCCTTGTATTTTTTCGTTGCTCAACGTTTTCAATCCATGTACAAAATTGAAATTTGGTTAGTGCATTCATATTTACTTTAGCCCTTTAGCGAAAAGCAGGCAGCATCCCAATGCATGCCTGCCCCGCCGCAATATTCAAAAACTGATCACCAACCCTAGTAGAATGACAATTGTTAACAACATGGCATACTTATACATCTCATGCCCGCCAGGTGCGTGAAACAATCCGTTCATGGGTTTATCCTCTGTTTTGGAGTTGAATGGAGGACAAGCAAGAAATCCAAAAAGCGTGTCCAGAAAAAGAAGCAAGAATTCAGAGCGGAGTTCACCTCCCTCCAAACATTTCCGCAACTGAAAAGACCAACTTAGGCATAAAAAACAGCGCTGTGAGGAATGACACGGTCACAGCGGATGCGAGCAGCCATTTGAAACAAGTGATAGTAATGGCGTTTATCTGGTCCAGAGCGTTATCCATGCTGCTATACAAACGAGTGGCTAACATTTATTTCCCTTTGGTGAATGTTTAGCTTCCTTTACATAATAACCTCTGCATCATCCAAGCCATTTCATGGGAATAAAATTACACCTATAAAAACAATCACAACCAAAGCGCGTAGCAAAATTACCACCAAAGAAACAGGTGCAATAATTGGAGCACCCTGACCGAAAAAAACAGCACGTTCCAGCGGATATTTTGGTTGCATTTCAGTATCTTAAAGATTTTAAAAGCTTATTTTGCATACATAGAGACTGTAGTATCCCTTGGTGATGGATATTTGGTCGCTGATCGTGTGGAGAATGCGAACCTGAGCATTGCGCCTGGATGAAAAAATGGACCGTCAGTGCCAAAAAGAGAGAAAAGAAAGACTTCATTTGGGCTGAAACCAACGTGACGCTGTTTTTTTGAAAATGTCTGACAGTTCAAAGAGTAAGCCTGAACCTAAATTTTGTTTGGTGGCCTTGCATAGTTTCGTTAATCAACTTATTGCGGTATAAAGGTTTTCACTATTAACGTAACCTGGAGAAAGCCATGATGGAATTGGAGATCACCAAGGATATTGTTTGCATGAACCCGGCATGCGATGATTATGGGATAGAAGGTGGAGGAAACGTGCTCGTTCGACGCCGCTATGGAGCAGATGGTATACGATTCCTCCGTTGCCGACGATGCCAAGCGGAGTTTTCATAACGACATGGCCCCCCTCTGTTTGGCCTCCGCCTTTGCCAGGAAAAAATAGTATCTGTCGTCAGTCACTTGGCTGAGGGTACGGGGATTCGAAACACGTCTCGGTTGACAGGTGTTTCTCGTGATGCCGTTGGTCGGATTTTAAACCGTGTTGGACTGCACGCCAAATAAATGCACGACCTTTTGGTTCGAGATTTTACTGTTCAAGAAGTTCAGATGGATGAAATGTGGTCATTTGTGGGAAAAAAAGGGCTAGAACTGTACCGAGAAGGAGAGAGCGGAAGGTGAAGCAGGGAGTATTTGGGATCATATCACCATTGATCCTAGCGGCAAGCTAATTGTTTCCATGATTCAGGGACCTTGCCGTGATCAGGTCGGGAGAGATGCTTTGGTTCAGGATTTCTCTGAACGAACAATCAACCACCAGAGTTGGTTACAACGGATGAGCATGCCCAATATGAGGCATCATTGTTGAAAATTTACGGTATTTCCTATCGACCACGACGGAAAAGCAAGCAAGGCTGGAAGAAGAAATTGAAGAAGCGTTGGCCGAAAGGCATGACCTACGCTACCGTTAGGAAAACGCGAAAAAAGGGACGAGTTGTTGATGTGGACACCACATTGGTGGCAGGTGACGAGCAGTCCTTGTCTGACGCGTTGAACGCTTCAACCTGTTCCGGTACGATCAACACATCGTTCGTTGAGAGATACAATGGTTCTGCGCGACACTTTAATGCCAGGAAGCAGAGGAAAACATATTCGTTTTCAAAACAATATTATGAACACGAAGCGATGAGTTGGTTGATGGTAACCCATTACAATTTTTGCTAGAACCTTCAGACATTGAGGGTCCCGCTTGGCAACCAGTACTATCACTATCGTACTCCAGTTATGGCTTCTGGGGTAACAGACCATCTTTGGAGTATGAAAGAGCTTTTAGATTGTTGGGCGTAGAACACTGTAAGGCCACCAAGCGATATCTTGATCACATGCTTTTCCAAGGCGCAGAAGCTCCGACTTCTCTTCTGGAGATGGTGAGATTCTTTTGGTCGGAACTAGTGCCTGAAGAATTTTGATCTGAGCCTTGTGCAATCGAACCTAGGCGTTATGCCGTGGATTGACAAAATGAGTCATCAAGACCCAAAGGAGGGAAACGAACGCATCCATATTTGATGTAACCACCACTGTGCTGTTTTTTAAAAATGGGCGAAATGCCATAGGAAAAGACGGATTCTACATTTTGGTACGGCTCACAGCCAAGGGGCGTAGATCAGGCTCCCTTCCCCAACCAAAATTAGGTGTTGAAGTCCCCTCCTCCTACCCAGTACAGAGGTTTCTCCTTCAGATTGCCTTCAACCAGGTAGGGTTTGGACACTGTTCGAAGTTCTGCACCCCAATCATTCACCTCCCTGGATCATACAACTTGGTGCTCACAGGGTAAAATCAATTTCCTGATTATTTTCAGACAATAACAATCTATCCACCACTGTGTTATCCGGTTATTGACAGGAGTTTTCATTCTAAAAAATCCACACCAAAGTGTAATAGAATGTTCGATTCAGGCGCGGTACGCTCCAGCAATTCTCACCTTCCAGCGAATCCGGCTTTTCCAATGCAACTTTGGTTAAAGCCAATTTGGGAACAGGCCGCTTTAACGGAGTTGATTTTTCCAGCAGCGACATGTTTGCAGTCATGGCAGATTTGGCCTGGTTCCGTGGGGCCAATTTCAACTCGGCCAACCTTGCCCATGGATACTATTTCAACTTTTCATTTGCTGGAGCAACAATGCGTGATACCGATTTGACCGGTGCCTCTCTTTTTCTTGCCGATCTCCGTGGGGCTGATCTAAGGGGAGCAATCTTACTGGGAGCCAACCTTATGCAGGCAGACCTCAGGGGAGCGGTACTTTATGGAGCAAACTTGGCTGGCGCCAAGTTGGACTACGCTGATGTAAAGAAGGTCTCCCTTTTGCCTCCACCCCCAGGATTTATCGAAACCAAGAAAAAAAGGTTTGCAAAGCTGTATGCTAACTCCTATGCACATCCCAGCATTGAAAAACAGTATACAGACTATCTTGAACAGCTGGCTTCTATTGACAACCAAAGCCCGAACAAAACAACCAACAATCAAGAAGCAACGCCTGTATCGTTATTGCCGAACATAATTGGAAAGCCTAAAACTGTTCACTGCCTTTGGGGGCGCAGCTATGTCATGACTGAATCAAAAAAACTACCCATACAGAACCAAGACCTCTGCGAAAAAAAGTATTCCAAATTTCAGGTTCGCCTTTTTTGCCAGGATACCGCAACAGCCTGGGGCCTTGTCGCCCGTCTCAACAATAGTCACGGCATTAATGGTATGGGCTTTGCCATAACCTTCCAAGACAACAATATCGTTGTGCTTCCAAATGGCGGATTTGATACTGCCTTTAGCGGCCCTGATTATCCAGCCACATCAAAAAAGATCTACTCTGCCCCCCCATTTACAAAACATTCCAGAAACCATGGAATCAAAAAACAGAAGATCCCGTTATGGGACAGTCCATGGTGGTAGTTTCATACAGTAATCGTTTTGACGCCAAAGGGGTCACTGGACCAAGCCCTTGGCTGGCTAAAGCAATTTATCCGGCTCTGGCAAAGTCGCACAAAGAGTGCCGATCCCTTTCCCAAATAACATATCGCCAAATCAACCCCATTAAGGCTTTATCCGACAACCCTGGCAAACTACAAGTTGGAAGCATAGATATGACAAATATATCAGAAAAATTATCAAGGCGGATCAGGTTTTATAATGACAATCCATAGGCTCTCACATTATTGCATTTTTTTTGAGTGAGTTTATTGAAGACGAGGAATATTTAAAACAATCACGAACCAACAGCAAAATGTGTTTGAACTTTATTGGGGCCAACCATTTTTTCTGCACTTTACGAATAGCTATTCTTCTGCGCTATTAAAAAAAACTGCTAATGTTTGGTATTTGGAGTTCTATTATTAGTACTCTCGGAGTCACAATTCATTGGATATGGCGTGTTTGGCGGCAAAATCGTCAGCTGTATTTCTTTTATTGGAATTAATGTCACTTCAATGACCTCTCTCAGCTCATCAATCAATTTGCCAAGCTGAGCATCATCACTACTGATATCATCATACGCTTCTTTGTATGAGTATTCGTAATGCTCACGGCCACACTCCAAATTTTGTGCCGACAGATCTTTACAGTATTTGTTATATTTTTGGTTTGCCTGCCATACAAATGGCGCCCACCATATTTTATCTTTCAGGTGCGGTGTTTTCATTAGGTATACAGAGTTATTGTTTATTAAAAGGACATGAAAGCAACCTTTCTCCAAATACCTTTTAGTTTCCGGTCTAATATTACTACTCCATACACTCTTGAACACTCCACGCACGAAAGGCTTCTCCAGTTCCAGATACATCATGGTATGAAGAAATTCCTTACGAGCATTTTGCAAAGCTGCATTGGCAAACTTGGCACTGAACAACCAAAAGACGAACAGGGACAAGAGCAACACAGACCACCTGACAATCAGTATTTCTTTTTGCTCTATCAATCCATGAATATAGCAATATATTGACAACAAACATGTAACGCCAACCAAGACCAGCGCTGAGCCACTGGCTTCATTATTATATACTGCAATCAACGAAAGGATAGAAACCGCTACAAAAACAACTATCAAATATGTATACAAACTCAAGAAGTGAAGTTGCCACATACTTGCATGTTTCGATATTTCATCTTGTGAAATTTTAACGTTACAAACTATATAGGGAATAAATATTAGAGAAATACCTAGGCCAAGTAGTAGCCACTCATATATTCCAAGCTCATTGACAAATACAAAAAAAGCATTTTCATAAATAAAGTTTATTGGAACATCTAATGCAAAGGAAAAAATAGAGAAAGATCTTAAATAGTTAAATAAAAATATATCACCAATATAGTACCCAATAATAGAAATATAAGCAAAAATAACTCCACCTATAACGGTAATGCTGGGAAGCGAGCTGCAGTGATTTGTTGTTGAGTCAGAATTATTGCTCATAATGGCTTAAACCCTTTAACAGCACTCTCTATGATATCAACTATTTTCGATTTGCGGCAACCAGCTATCAATCTATATTTTTTAGATCTACGCTCATACTGGCGGTTGCGTAGATCACACTATTTCACCTAGCGCAAAACTTATTAGGATAATCGCTATTGCTGAGCTATCTCACAGCACCAACATGAAATGCTCCAGTTTTCTATAACTTTTTTTGCTGTTCAACTTTAAAGTGACACACCTCTATCTACAACGTGTTTCCAAAATACTGTGCTAACCCTGTGCGCACTCTGCAATGCTATATGACATTCCACTAAACAAATGATATTCCTGTTTTGTCGTTTATGCGACATCTTTTACTGGAGTTGGCAACATACCGCACAAACACCGGACTAGCCCTTGGCTGACCAACCTCGGCGACTAAAC
The DNA here is from genome assembly GCA_015232405.1 of Magnetococcales bacterium. GTDB lineage: Bacteria > Pseudomonadota > Magnetococcia > Magnetococcales > JADFYX01. Next base: position 9,441 of record JADFZS010000167.1, read on the forward strand.
AGTGCTCACCTTAAAACATTTCACCCAACCAGGGCATTGAATGGTGATGGCCACAACAACGGGCAATCTTGTATAATAGCAAATGGTAAAGAAAAACCTGCAGAAAGTATACTGAATGTACGCACTAAGGCGAAAGAAAGTAACTGATCAGCCGTCATTTCCAACAATACGGGAATCTAGAGTAGTACCGTACTATACTCACTGGATTCCCATTTTCGCAGGAATGACGAGGAGTGTTCGTTTACTAATGAACTGATTAGCAACTTACACCTGTTGATTTTCCTCTGCGCATTCGCACTGGTGCGGCACTGCGAAGTATAACGACTATTCTACATGAAAAATGGGGGCTAACTAATTGAGCTAACTAAACAACCACCGTCTAAAGACGGTGGGTTTGAATAACGGACTGAAAGTCCGGATACCGGCTGAAGCCGGTTGATGTTGCCATCTTAT
>JADFZS010000168.1 GCA_015232405.1 Magnetococcales bacterium
CGACCTTTTGGGGTTGGTTTTAACGATATCAATCAGATAGATGTTTCAAATGTGCCGAATCGCTTAAGACGGGTTAGCAATACAGTATTTGTAGAGTTAAGGGCACGAATTGAGGGGGTTCTTCCACCAAGTGAAGTGAAAAATATCCGTAAACAACTCAACCTGACACAAAAGCAAGCCAGCAAAGTTTTTGGTGGAGGTGCTAACGCCTTTCAGAAATACGAATCAGGTGAAACCGTTCCATCTGTTGGAATGTCCCTGCTTATCAAGCTGGTTGGGGATCATGCAGATTATTTGGAATCACTACCTTTAATGAGAGAACAATTTTACAAGATGCCTTTCGAACGACCTATTGCTGATATAAAGGATGTGTCTTTTTAGGTCCTCCTCAATAAGACATCGTACCCATATCATGAACTCTGATGAGGCAAGAGTTGTTTCTCATTTAGACAGCTATTAGACCACAAAATTTAGTGTTAAATTATCGCCTCCATAAAGCATTGAAAGCATAGTAAAAATTGGTGTCCCCGGCGCGATTTGAACGCACGGCCTACAGATTAGGAATCTGTTGCTCTATCCGGCTGAGCTACGGGGACTTGTTGGTGTTTTAGCTTTTAACCTAGAAACAGCAGTTGTCAGCACGCACCTGACGCAACCTATTGATTCATCTGGCATAGCAGAGCAAAGTCTCATCACCAATAAGGTGACTTCGATTTGCTCTGTTACACCAGCTAAACCAATATGTTACGCCATGTACGCACCGCCAACCGCCGTTTCTAGGTTTAATTACTCATACCTTTTTGTTTTTATGCAATGTGAAAGTCGGATTGTACCACCATGTTGCACTGTATATCCCATTGCATATGGAGAAAAATACTTCACTTTTGCTTTTTGACAAAGGGTCTGTAAATATTTTTCTGCTTTATTTTTAATCAGGTCTATTTGTAGCAGTGTTCTTGTTATTAATATCAAAGTAGATCCACATAGCGGTTTTGTAGCAACTCATATGTTGCTAACATTTCAGAATAGTGGCGGTTTTTTATTCTTGCATAGACTTTTTCTACCTCAGCTTTGTTGTAAACATGGGAGGTTAGATTTCTATCATTGTGCATCTCAAGCCAAACTGCTTCATTTTATAGCCAATGGATGGCGAAGGCTTTTTTTAGTGTCTCTTTTGGGGTTAAAACCTTAATTCCTTCATATTCCAGACATCTTTTTAAAGTTTTGTCCATTGTCTCATAGGTATATTCAAAACGTTTGATGGTAGCATCGACAATATAATCTTTGCCATTTTGCTCGTTTACAACCTTACCTAAGCTACTTAATGCATTGCCAAGGTTCGCCATGGACTGTTTTATTTTGGTTTTACTCATGCAGAACCACACCCTCTCTTTATACATTTTCCTGTAACTCTCTATTCACCTTATCCAGCCGGGTTACATCTATACTATACAGGGTTGGGATATCATCAATATAGTTAAATATTGGAACCATAAAGCACTATTTTCTCTACAAATGGCAGAGTTTTTAGGTGGTCTGTAATATCATCTATAATTTTTGGCTGGCTTTTCACCTGTTTATCTATATCCAGGGCGTGGATTATAGCTTGGACTTGGTAGATAACGATCTTTTTTTGTTGGAGTGTTCCAGGGCTGTTGGCCCCATTTTTTGCCGTTGTCTTTGGGATTATCTGCTGCTGGTGGTCTCTCCCAACCCCGGTTTTGTTGTTGGAAGCCACCTTTAGCAAGGTTGGGATTTGATATGCAGGAGGCTTTCCTTGGTCTTGCCTGTTTTTCACAGCTTGCTCGGCTGTGATAGTTACATTCAGTACGCCACTTTTCTACCAAACAAAAAGGTGAACCTCCTGTAGGAGCTGTCATTGTCTCCCGGTTCAGCACACACTCTCCCCGGCTGCCTGCTGCTTTTTGACATGATGGCAAATCTATATAGTTACAACGTCTACCATTAAAATCCACCACACAGTACAGTGCTGCCGATGCTTCATTGCTCCAAAATAATAGTACAAAAAAAACTATTAATGCTCGCATGGTTTCATCCTCAATAACAGCTTGAACTATTTAGTTAATCTCTCAAAATGTAGTCAATGTAATTATTTTTTTACCAACAGGCTTGCTGTTCTAATCATAAGACAAACTGCTCTGCTAATATACTCACGAATATAAACAAAAAATAGTTTAAGTAAATATGACAGATTCTTCAATAATCATAGGATGAAGTGTAATAACTCTATCTAAAATACCCTTGCAATTGCCTCAATCTCTACCAAGGTCCCTTTGGGCAATGATGCCACACCCACTGTTGCCCTCGCTGGGTATGGCGGTGTTAGATATGATGAATAGACCGCATCAACTTTGGCAAAATCACCAATATCCACAAGATAGATAGTTACTTTTAGCAAATTATTGAAATCACACCCTGCCTCCATCAACACAGCACTGATATTTCTCATAATCTGGTTGGCCTGAGCTGCCACACCACCTGTTACAAGTTGATTTGTTTGATGGTCTATGGCTATCTGACCAGATAGGAAGAGCATATCACCGCTCTTAATGGCCTGGCTGTATGAGCCAACAGCCTGGGGAGCTAGTTTACTGGATATGGGCTGTTTATTGTTGGTCATTTTTAAAAAGCCTTTTAATAGATGCTAATAAAATATCCCGGGGCAGACATCATCCCCTCATACGCTCAATACTATTGACAATAGGTAGGGAGTTTACCTGTTTGCTGATCTCAGCCAGTAAATCTTTGCCCTCAACCTCAACATCTAAAATCAACACTACAGGATCACTTAAACGATCTTGATATTTAATCTGCACAATATTACCTTTGGCAGTGGTAACAGCCTGACTCACCAAAAACAGTGCGTCACGTTGATTTTGTGCAGTAATACGCAGTTTTGCAATATAGTTTTTATCAGAGTATTCCGGCCAATCTATATCGGTAATCCAACGTTCCGGATGCTCTTTTAGTGCCGAAAGATTTGGACACTCAACCCCATGGATTACAATGCCCTTACCACTGCTGATGATGCCGACAATTTTATCACCTGGAACCGGGCTGCAACATCTAGCCACCGAGACCGCCATCTCTGGCAGAATACCCTGTAAGTGCATGGATTTGCCAGAGCCACCTACCCTATTACTGGCCCTTGAACTCTGGCTATGCTCTTGATCATCAATATTTTGGGAATCTTCCTTATTCTCACCCTTTTCCTTTTTGGGAAACATGGCATGAACCGCCTGTATCGGTCCAATAATAGAGGTCCCGACCTGGAACAAAAACTCCTTTTCACTGCTGATGTTAAACAGTTTTGCCCCTCGCATTATGGCCTTTCCACCCAAGACAAAACCTTTTTGTAATTTTTGCAACTCCCGTGTGAGTATCTCCTGCCCCAAAGCGATACCCTGCTCCCGCCGTAGCTCTTTCTGCCAACGGTTGATGCGATATTTTGCCTGTCCGGTAACTACAAAACGCAACCAATCCTTGTTGGGATGTTGGGTTTTTGATGTGATGATCTCAACGCTGTCACCAGTCTCCAGAGGGGTTTTTAACGGTACCATACGACCATTCACTTTAGCCCCCTGGCAGTGATCACCTACCGCTGAATGCACAGCATAAGCAAAATCAACCGGAGTTGCTCCACGGGGTAGGGTTCTGATATCACCATCAGGAGTAAATAGATATATCTCGTTGGGAAACAGGTCGATTTTAACATGTTCTAAAAACTGGCTGGGATCATCGGTTTTTTGATGGGCTTCCAACATCCGTTTTAACCAATCATAACCTGTTGCTGCCGATCTTTTTTTGGTGTTAAGGCCACCACGCTCTTTATAGGTCCAGTGTGCTGCAACCCCACTCTCTGCGGTTTGGTGCATCTTTTCGGTGCGAATTTGAATCTCAATGCGGTTGCCAAAAGGGCCAATAACTACAGTATGTAGGGATTTATAACCGTTGCTCTTGGGCATGGCGATATAGTCTTTAAACCGCCCTGGTACTGGACTAAACTCGCTGTGGATCATGCCAAACACTTTATAACAGTCGGCCTTTTTGTGGACAATAATTCGATAGCCGATAAGGTCGTGCATATCCTCCAGGTTTATCTGCTTTCTCTGCAACTTGGAATAGATGGAAAACAGATGCTTTTCACGTCCCACAACCTCTGCTGCAATATGGTGTTTGCGCAAGTTCTTTTTTAAAATAGAGATAACCTTGCGGACCACATCCTCCCCACCCAAACGACTTTTTTTAACCGCCTCTCCCAACTCAGCATATTTCACCGGTTCACGCAGACAAAAAGCGAGATCTTCAAGCTCATTTTTTATCCAATAGATACCTAAACGGTGGGCTATGGGGGCATAGGTCTCCAACACCTCCTTGACCATCTTCTCCGGTAGTGCAACTTTTTCGTTTACTGCATAACGGAGCTGTTCCAGACAAAATGCCAAACGAACCAGAATAACCCTGACATCCTTGGACATAGCCAAGATCATTTTTCGGAACTCTTCTGCTTGAATTTCTGAACGGGCGCGAGATGAGATATGAATGATCTTTGATAAACCATCGGCAAGAAAAGCGATATCTTCGTTAAACTTTTCTTTTATGATCTCTATTGTGACATTACCGGACTCAACCTCATCAGTTAAAACTGCTGCAGCAATGGATGAGACATCCATACGCAATTCAACAAGGGTGCGAGCAACTGCTAAGGAGCGATTAAACTTGCTCTCTTGCTCTTTTGAACGGGGAATTTTTACCAGAAAAACCCGTAGACGTTCCAACAAAGCCTTGTCGGCATCGGAGTGATACTCAAGAATTTTCTTGATTAACTCCGTCCACTGCTGCAATGGTCATCTCCACTTGTTGGAATAGCTATCGGGAACTGGATGAGTTATCACCCAGATTAGGTTAAGGGATGGACTCCCAAATAAAATAATAAAAGCTAAACAAAAAATTAAGAGGTTTCACCTGCTCCCTCATCACCATCATTTGCGGCTTTTAGATCTGCGCCATCACCTTCAGTGGAAATACCTGGCATTTGTGTCTCTTCCGCCATTAAAGCAAGAGCCTCGACGTCCGGCATAACATCTGTTGCAGCCACAACCTCTTCAACCTCTAGCTCCTGCTCTTTTACCCGCTTATCGATCATCAACTCTTCTAGGTTGATATTATCTTCTGCAATCTCCCGTAGAGCTACAACGGTCATCTTATCGTTTTCCAAAGGCACAGTCGCATCACTACCTGCAGTCAACTGACGCGCTCTTTTTGCTGCTAAAATCACCAAATCAAAACGATTATCAACTTTTTCCAAACAATCTTCTACCGTTACTCGTGCCATGGGTTAACTCATCCTTTTATAATGAAATTCTGTGGTTAAAAACCATCAGTAATTTTTTCAATCTGGCTAGCCATACGATCTCTAGTTAGACGTTCGGCCCTGACTATTGCCAACAAATCGGCCTTACCCTCTTTAAGATCGTCATTAATAACTAAATAGTCAAACTCCTTCCAGTGGGACATCTCCTCACTGGCTTGGTTCATGCGTTTATCAATTATCTCAGAGCTATCTTGCCCCCGTCCTTCCAATCTCTGACGTAAAGATTGTAATGATGGAGGTACAATAGAGACACTGACAACATCTGCAGCCGGAAGACTTTTCCGAATTGACCTTGCTCCCTGCCAATCAATATCAAGTATAATATCAACACCCTTGGCTAATGTCTCTTCAACAACAGCTTTAGAAGTGCCATAATAGTTACCAAAGACCTCTGCCCACTCTAAAAATGATCTGTTTTTAATCTCTTTTTGAAACAGCTCTTTGGCAATGAAATAATAGTGTTCGCCATGGTTTTCACCCGGCCTTGGTTCCCTAGTGGTGGTAGATACTGAGTTTATTATATCTTTACAGTTCTCTACTAAATAACGAGCCAAGGTACTTTTACCAGCACCAGATGGAGCTGATAGTATAAGAACAAAACCCCGTCTATTAACACTCATAACTACCCCCAATAATAGCCCGGATATTAATAATTGCAAAAATACTATTCAAGGTTTTGCACCTGTTCTCTGAGTTTTTCCACAACGACCTTCATATCGATACCGATTTGGGTAATTTCACCATCTTGTGCTTTGGAGCACAGTGTATTAGCTTCCCGGTTCAACTCCTGACATAAAAAGTCCAGACGGCGACCGATGGGTTCATCATGGTCTAAAACTGCAACAATTTCATTTAAGTGTATTTTGAGTCGGTCCAACTCTTCAGAAACATCCAACTTGTTTAAATAATAGATCTGCTCTTGGGCCAGCCGAGCTTCATCAATTGCTGTATCAGTCAGCTCTAATAGCTTACCTTTAAGACGCTCTTCCTGAGCACTCTGTACCCTGGGCAGGCTCTTCTCAACTCGCCCTACAAGAGAGTTGAGCTGCTCCAATAACGAGCGTACAACCTCTTCCAAGCCCCTACCCTCACCCTGACGCATCTCGGTTAAACAGGCCGCAGCACTCTCCAAGCTCTCAATTGCCGCCTGGGAAAAAGATTTTCCCCCATCAAGATCATCGACTTGCGGTCGTACCTGCTTTGCTACCATGCCAGGCCAAGAGATAATGTTTGCCACAGATAGTATAGCACGCTCTCCTTGGGCTTGGCTGTTAATCTCCTCCTCCAGACAGAGAAGGGAATTTAACATTTGGCTATCTATCTGTAACTCTTTTTGAGCATCTGGCTGGCTTGTGAGTGATAGGGTACACTCAATACGTCCACGCTTGAAAATGGTTTTTAGCTTTTTAGTAGCTAAAATTTCAAGCTCACCGTAACCTTCCGGCAGACGAAAAGCCAAATCCAAAAAACGGTGATTGACCGACTTAAGCTGCCAACTCAGGTTAAACCCATGGCTAACAGCTACATCGCTACCAAAACCAGTCATACTTTGCAGCATTTTTTTTTCCGTTAAAAAAAGGGAGCGTAAACAACCTTATACGCCCCCTTTTACTACTCCTGCAAAGGGATGTTAATTGCAGATCCCTTTTGGCTTAAGTACAAAAAATTAGCTGTGGATAGCTTCGTACTTAGCTTGCAACTCTTCTTTACTCTCTTCGTGAGCCGGATCGGGAACAATACACTCGACCGGACAAACCTCAACGCATTGTGGTTCATCAAACGCGCCTATGCACTCACTGCAAAGATCAGCATGGATGTAATAGATATCGCTATCGACATCAGATCCATCTGTAATCGCCTCGTTTGGACACTCAGGTAAACAAACGTCACAGTTTGTGCAATCTTCATTGATTAGCAAAGCCATCGGTTAACACTCCTTGATTGCGAATTTATAAAAACAGTTTGATCTAACAAAATTAAGCTAAATTAGCAAGTGATAATAAAATAAAAATGCTATATTTTACCTATCACAATTTGAAAACACCCTTAAAGCTAAGGGAAAAGTGGTAGCTGTTCAATCCCTGCGCCCTCTTTGCGACCCAACATAATATTCATATTTTGTATAGCCTGTCCAGCTGCGCCCTTAACTAAATTGTCAATTGTTGCGACAACTACCAGCCAACCAGTTCTAAGATCTGGAATTACTGATATATAACAGTAGTTTGAACCTCTGACATAATTTGTGCTTGGTAGGTTTCCTGGCTCTAAAACCCGAACAAACTCTTCGTTAGCATAAAAATCATTGAATAAATTTTGCCATTCATCACCACTTTTTTCCACGTTCGGCCTTACATGACATGTGGTTAAAATACCCCGAGACTGGGGTAACAAATGGGGCGAAAAACGGACGTTGAGTTTTTCTCCGCTAAGCTGTTGCAAACCCTGTTCAATTTCTGGAGTATGACGATGACCAACCGCCTTATAAGAACGGAAACCTTCATTAACTTCAGAAAAAAGTGTCCCCTGACTTGGGCTACGACCTGCTCCCGATGTACCAGACTTGCTATCGATAACAATCGTGTTCAGATCAATCAGTATATCTCCCATCAGTGGGGCCAGGGCTAATAGTACGGAAGTTGGATAACAGCCAGGGTTAGCCACCAGACGTGTGTTTTTGATTTTGCTGCGGTCAACCAACTCCGGCAGTCCATAAACCGCCTCCATGAGCAACTGAGAAGCTTTATGGCTCTCTCCATACCACTTTTGATAGACATCTTTATCTGTAAGACGAAAATCAGCGGAAAGATCAACCACCCTTGCCCCTCTTTGCAATATCTCTGGAACTACCTCCATTGATGTGACATGGGGCAGTGCACAAAAAACCAGATCACAATCAGCAACTCCAGAAAGATCATTTAAGGGTGTACAGACCAAATCAGGTCCACTTGTCAAGTGGGGAAAAATCGCCGACATCGGCTGCCCGGCAAAACGTTGTGAGGTGACAAATTTTATCTCGATATCAGGATCTCTCGCCAACAGACGTACCAACTCACCCCCTGTATAGCCAGAAGCCCCTTGTATTCCCACTGTAATAGACATAATACCACCATCTATATTGTTGTTATCTTGATTTTAAAGCAACTCAAGCTATATCAATATTGAAGACAAATTCAATACAAAAAAAAAGGGAGGCAAACGCCTCCCTTTTTTTAAAACTGAGCTAAGCCAATTAACGCTTGGAGAACTGTGTGCTCTTACGGGCTTTACGACGACCGTATTTTTTCCGTTCAACAACACGTGAATCACGGGTCAAGAAGCCAGCCTTTTTTAGTACACCACGTAGAGCAGGATCGTGCTGGATCAAAGCTTTGGAAATTCCCAGACGAATAGCACCAGCCTGTCCTGTGTTTCCACCACCATGAGCATTTACAGTAATATCAAACTGGTCAATAGTCTCTGTCAACTCAAATGGATGACGCATGATCATCTGCAGTACATCACGACCAAAATAGGCTTTTGCATCACGCTTGTTGATGGTTATCTTGCCTGTACCGGGCTGCATCCATACACGTGCAATGGACTCTTTCCTTCTACCGGTTGCGTAAATTGCGTCTGTCAGTGACATAAACAGTTGCTCCTAAAAGGTCGTATCAATTTTTTATTAATCTAAAGCCAAGGCTACCGGGTTTTGTCCAGCATGGGGATGCTCGGTACCTTTATATACTTTTAACTTACGGTACATATCGCGCCCCAACTTGGTTTTGGGCAGCATACCGCGTATCGCACTTTCAAGTACTCTCTCAGGCTTGTCGCCTTCGAGTTCTTGGCGTGCAGTTTTGGATCTTAATCCACCGGGAAAACGGGTGTGACGATAGTATAACTTATCATCAAGCTTATTTGCTGTTAAGCGGACTTTATCGGCATTGATAATAACAATGAAATCCCCAGTGTCCATATGCGGGGTAAAAGTCGGCTTATGCTTACCACGTAACCGCAGAGCCACCTCAGAGGCTAAACGGCCCAGTACCTTGTCCTCAGCGTCAACAACAAACCACTCACGCTTGATATCCGAAGGTTTGGCAGTAAAGGTTTTCACAATAATCGCTCCATTCCTTAAAGTCAGAGGCGTTTTATAACAACTCGCACTTTAACTAAAGGGGTTCACAAACGAAGACATGCCCGCTAAAAGATATAAGAACCTTAGCGAGCAATAAAATAAAGAAAAAAAG
>JADFZS010000169.1 GCA_015232405.1 Magnetococcales bacterium
CGTTTCAGGTAGAAGAGTTTTTTTGTCGGGTGATTCAAAATGTGGAGATGATAGAGCACATCGAAGCATTGAAAGATGCCGCCATACGCGACTTTTTAACGGGTTTGCACAATCGCAGATATTTCTTTGATGTCGGTGCCAAACGCTATAAAAAAGTGCGTAAGCAGGGTAAGCCGATCTCCGTTGCAATGGTGGATGTGGACTATTTTAAAAAGGTAAATGATACCTACGGCCATGATGCTGGAGATGAGGTGTTGGTACTGATGTCTGCTCTTCTAAAAAAGCATTTCATTTCGGGTGAAGTGATCGCAAGGTTTGGCGGCGAGGAGTTTTGCGTGATGGCGTTGGATACGGGGCCAGAGGCCGCTTTAGAGCTGTTTGAGTCATTGCGAAAGTTGATTGAGGCCCAGGTGATCAACTTTGAGCAAAATGTCATACGCATCACCGCTAGTATTGGTCTTTGCTGTGATTCGTTGCCATCGTTGCATGACATGGTCACAAAGTCCGATGAAATGCTCTATGAAGCCAAAACCGGTGGCCGTAACCGGGTGGTCTTGCATAATCCCGGCACCGGCAGTTAACCCCCCGTCTGGCGTAACCAGCTATTTTTGAGGTATACAACAAGCTCTCGTAATATGGCGAGCACAGCCAATTGTCAAACCTCAGACAATGATAGACATTGAGGGGGAGGCAGATTTTATGGTTGTGAAAAGCTTGCTACAAATTGGTCGAGGGATTCGGATGATTTGTAAAACGTCGCTTGAATCTTTTCTAGCAACGGCTTGAGGTTTTCAGTGTGTTCATGCATGGTCTGGTGTTGGAAATCGCCAGTTATCTCCCCAAGTCTCTCCATGCCTAAATGTTTTACCATTCCTTTCATCCTGTGGCTGGTTTCTCGCATTCCGTCCATGTCATTGTCAATATAATACTGTTCCAACTCTTCCAGCATAAGCTGACCTGCAGTAAAAAAGTTTTTGACCAACTCGGACAATTTTTCCGGCCCTAACCTTGTTTTCAGCATATCAAGATAGGTGTGATCTAAAAGAGGGCTGTCGTGGGTATTTGAAACTGAGCGATTGACCTCTGCATGGAATGAGTTTTTTTTGGGATTTGCACCCATGATGGAGGCAATGGTTTTGTTAAATTTTTCAATCTGGATGGGCTTTGATATTATACCGTCCATCCCGGCCTCGCGGCACTCCTTTTCAACCGAATCCAAGACGTCACCGGTAAAAGCAACAATCTTCAGTTGGTTATTATTAAATTGTTGTATTCTGCGCATCTCCCTGGTGGTTGCAAGTCCATCCATTTCCGGCATATGCAGATCCATCAACACCAGGTCAAAATGGTTTGTTGCAAGCAGATTGATAGCCTCTTTGCCGCCGGGTGCCGCAATCACCATATAGCCTTCACTGTTCAAAAGTTTTGCAACTACATTGCGGTTGACCTCTTCATCTTCCACCAAAAGCAAGGACCATTGTTTGGGGGTGGCTATCTCCATTTGGTGCTCACTCATACAATGTGCCGAGACAGTCTCGAATTGCAGGACAAACCGAAAGCATGAACCCCTGCCTTGTTCACTCTCAACAGATATAGTTCCTCCCATTAGTTGAACCAGCTGTCTGCATATCGCCAGCCCCAATCCACTACCCTGATGATGACGAGATTTTGATGTGTCAATCTGGACAAAAGGATCAAACAGCACGGAAATTTTGTCTTTATGAATACCGATTCCGGTATCGGCGACGCTGAAAGACAGTGTTGCCGTGCTCTCACAGCTTTGAATAACCTTGGTTGTGATTGAGACCTTGCCGGATTGGGTAAATTTTATGGCGTTGCTTACCAGGTTCCATAAAATTTGCTGTAACCGTACGGCATCTCCATGTAGCATACCCTGCAAACCAACTGGAGTGGACAGCGTTAGTTCCAGTCCCTTCTCGAGAGCCTTTGGCCTCATCAGTGCCGACAAGCGTTCAAGTAGCTCATGGAGGGAAAAATTGGAAAATTGCAACTCCAACTTACCCTCTTCCACCTTGGAAAAGTCCAAAATATCACCGATTATTCCCAGCAATTTTTGATTGGTAAAATGGACGGTGTCTACATGTTCTTTAACCTTTGAAGACAAATCCATCCGTTTCATCAACTCAATCGTGCCAAAAATGGCATTTAAAGGGGTGCGGATTTCGTGGCTCATGATGGCCAGGAATTGGCTTTTGGAACTGTTGGCGGCATCTGCCTGATTTTTGGCCTGTCGTAAAGTCTCTTCTAGCTGTTTACGTTCGGTTATATCGCGGTCTATGCCGCGAAACCCGGCAACAGATCCATTTTTGTCAAAAAATGGGCGACCGCTGGACTCCATTATAAGGCGATGACCATCCTTGTGAATTAGATCATTGATAATGTTGTCAAAGGGTTTGGCAGAAGAAACGAGAAGGTTGAACTTTGCCCGCATGTCATAGGCCTCATTTAATGGCATAAGGTCAAACCAACTCATGTTGCCTATCAGTTCTTCAGGTTTGTAGCCTAAAATAGTTTTGACACCAGGGCTGGCATATATAAAATTGGCATCGCAATCCAGTTCCCAAATCCAATCGGAAGAGGCTTCAACCAAATTTCTGAAGCGATCTTCACTTTCACGGAGCCGCATTATATTTAAATGAAATAATTTTAAGAAAAAAAACAGCAATATCAAATAGGCAGCCAGACGTATAATGTGCCATAGCCACCAGTTGTTATCCCACAATATTGAAAATTCAAAGAGGATTCCAGCCACCCCAAAAAGCAGGCAGTGGTTGGCCAATAAAATTTGCTCACCTTGCATCGCTTCGGTGTTTGTACCCCATGCAAAATGAAACCAGGCAAATATGAAACCCACCCCTCCGATTATGTTCAGAGAGGTGGCAAGTGTCGTAAAGCTTTGGTTTTGAATCATGACCGGGACCAAATATGTGCTGATAACCGAGATAAGTCCGATAGCAACCGATATTATGGCAATGATATATGGAAAGCGGCGGGAAATATGGTTTGAAGAAATATTTTCGGGTAAAAATATCATGGTAAAAGTGACACCGCCCAGGAACGTGGCCAGACTGTGCAGCCAGACAAATGTATTTCCGGGGCGTGTGGCGGCGTGAAAGCCGTCAAGAAGTCCCATGCTCAACAGTGCTGCGGCCACCCAAATATATTTTGGGTGCAATTGTCGATTGTTGCGCATGATAATGATGAAGAGAGAGACTAGTAGGGCGACAATGGAACCCATACCTTCCAATAGGGCGTGGAAAGGTTCATGTACCCACTTATGCTGGTTGAAAAATTGCGTGCTGATCAGGGCGATGCCCAGGGGAATGAAGGCACTTGCCAAAAATGTGGTTAGCAGACGGCTCCAGGAGTTGTGACGATAGTTTGTTGCCAAAGTTTTTTCCTGTTTATGTCGCACGTGGCCCATTTATATCTAGCAGATGTATGCGTGTGAAGGATTGCATACTTAAGGGGGAGTAGACAACAGAAAACAATTGTTCCAAACAATCTGCCAGAGAGTCAGAGCTATCTATAAAGTTTTACTGTAAAATTTTTGCCGATCAAACCCCTGTTTATTTATAGATTTTGACTTACGTTATTATGTGCTTCACACTCCCCCGACTGGTAACACTACGTAAATCAGCAGGATAAATCATCACAAAATTATTAAATTATCCAAAAAATTTTTTTGTCCTGGTGGTTTGATTTGTGGACCTTGTTACCATATGGTCATTTTTGCCATTATGAAACTTTATCAGCGGTGGCAGGAGTGATTTTCACTCTGGAATGTTTGATTTGCTAGCATCAAACAAAAAATTTTTTGGTGGTAAACTGCAAGGGAGTTTATAAAAACGTCATGGAAAAACAAGAAATTTTAAATTTGATGCGGAGTTTTCAGCAGCCGGAGGTTGTTATGGCGGCTCATAAATTGGGGGTTTTTGACGCTCTGGGTGACAGGGTGCTCGGCAGTTTTGATATTGCTTCCCGCATTGGGGCCAGTGTGCGTGGAACCACCATACTTCTGGATGCCTTGGTTGGCATGGGGCTCCTAATCAAGGAGCAGGGAAACTATAAAAATACCGCTACCGGAAGGGCATCTCTTTGTAGTGATGGCAATGATCCCATTATCAATGCCCTGAATCACATTGGGGAGTTGATGGAGAGTTGGCGCAAGCTACCGGAATCCGTAATAAGTGGACGCAGCAACAAAAGTGAGGAGAAGACATTTTCCAAAAATCCAGAGGTGAATAGCTCATTCATAGGGGCAATGGCGGAAATTGGCAGGCCCAATGGGCGCATAATTGCTAAAAATATCAATCTGGCCGGTTGTAAAATGCTGCTGGATGTGGGGGGTGGTCCCGGTTCTTATTCCGAGGAGATCCTGCGAGTCAACCCCGATATGCGCGCCATAGTTGCCGACCTTCCCATTACCATAGAAACGGCCCGCCACCATATAGAGCAGGGGGGCTTTGCCGATCGTATAGATTTTAAGGCGGCGGATATTTATAACGATCCAAATGTGGATTTGGGGATTGGTTATGATGTCGCCCTTATCTCCAATGTCTTGCATATGGAGGGAGCAGAAAAAAATCGCAGGCTTTTACAAAAAGTCCATGCCGCCATGGAGCCGAATGGATTGCTGATGATTCATGAAACCATAATAGACGATGATCATGCCTCTCCTGTTGACAGGACATTATTTGCTGTAAATATGTTGGTCAATACAGAGCGGGGAAACTGCTATTCTTTCAGTGAGATGCAAGCCTGGCTGCTTGAGTCCGGTTTTGTAGGTATTGAGTTTATAGATTGTTTTGAGCAGCCATCATTGATGCTGGCTCGCAAGGTTGGATAATTTTTGCTCATGGTTTTTTTAGCAAACAGCCAGACATTGCCATGGTGGGCTATTTGTTACCTTCCTATTCCGGCAATTATGCCGGAATAGGAAGGTATTACCAATCCTGTTGTGTTTGCTACCATGTTTACTATTTTTTTTTCAGTATAGCCTTCATGGCACGTATTACGTATGGATTTGGGGTAACTAATTGACTTTTTGCATCATTGTAGGCAACGTTTACTTCAGGGCTCCAGCTTTTTGGTTTGCCATGCTGTTTTTTAAAAATTTTCTTCAATACTTTGATCATGGCAGGCTGGTTGGTTAGCTGTACTTGTCCATCGGCCTTGAGAAGAAACAGATCATTGAGTTTCATTTTATCAACCCTCTCTCTTGGTTAACAGTAATAGAATGGTTCAAGGTGATGTAAAAAATTTTTAAGCAATATAAGCTATTGTGTTTTGTGCATGCCGCGCATTTCCATGGCCCGCAGAGTAAGCTCAACAACATGTTCTGGTGACAAATAGTCGGTACACACCATTAAATCATAATAGGAGCGGCTGGTTGGAAAGCGGTTATACAACTCTTTTATAAACTTGATTCGTTCGGAGTCAGTTTTGCGTATCAATTTTTTTGCTTCATCCAGATCCATGTTATTGTATGACGCAACACGCCGTGAACATGCGTCCAGTGAGCCATCTACTCGCAGCCTGAAAACATTGGGATCGTGAGATAAGATCAAGTGTGATCCCCGGCCCAGGATCACACCTCCTGTCTGGGATATCAAATTGACTGTCTTGATGAGCAAACGATAATATTCACCCTTGGTGATGCCTTTGCCAAACATGGTATAGATCCAATTATCCATGTTTCTGGTCAACTGTTCGTCCATGAGTTTTAACAGGCTTTTGTCGGTTTTAGCCTCTTTCAGGAGTTTGTCGATCAGTTCGCTGTCATAATGTTTGACCCCAATTTTTTCAGCTAGGAGTTTGGAAACAACCCGCCCCTGGGCTCCAAAACCTCTTGAAACTGCTATGACCGGCGTTCTTTCATCAGTTTGAGAATTTTTCTCGACATCTTTAAAGGTTGCCGCCACTAGTCCTTTGATAGCTGTTATATTTTTTGCCACAATGCTGTCTCCTCCAAAGTTGCTGGTTGTAGAGGTCATCTACAAATGACCAGAGATACAGTTTCCAACTAAAACCTCAACTTAATCCCGCAGTATGCCAGCTATCTTCAGGAAAAGCCATTTTCATCTGCCACGGGGTTCACTTTTGTTGATGCCAAGATCAATATTGGTTGAATCGTGTAGCATGGTTGAAGTTTGGAAACACTAACATAAAGGGGCTGCAGCCTATTGGGTTGGTTGAAAATATTGTGACAAGGTTGCAATAAAATGTCGTGTGTAAAAGGCTTGGTGTTTGCTGTCAATATGACTTTCGTCGATATAGTGGTGATGCTCAATTTTTTTATCCAGGGCAAAGTCGTGTAACACAAAACCATGTTTGGTTAGATAGTTGTTCAAGGCGGTTGTATATTGTGCATCGGTGGGCGATCTGTTTAGGGAGCCGTTGGCGCGGGGTTTGAGCTTGGCCTTGACAAAAACCAGCTTGATATTGTGTTTTTTTGCCAGTTTTAACATCTCCGGCAGCAGTGAGTTGGGTAGTTGTTGGGCAAATGTTTGTTGTGGCGCAGTTTTATCGTCGGTGATTGTCCACTGATCAGGATAGCGTATGCGCCATTGCGATGTTGCAAAAAGCTGGGTTTTGATCTGTTTTTTTAGCTGCTGCCGAGCCAGCAACGATGCTTGCATAGCTTCTTCAGTTATTTTTTGAGGGGATAATAGTTTGTCTATCTGTAGCTCTCGGTAGATGGGCAGGGCAGGGAGTAGGGCCAGGCTATCTATGAGCCAGTTAAACTCCGGCTGGCGCAACTGAATTGGGTATAGCCGGAGCAGTGCGGCATGAACCCGCTCTTTAAAGTTGCTGTTACGGGCAATTATCTGATCCAAAATTTTCTCTTCACCCATTGAAGCTCTGGCAAGTAAAAGCCGCTTGTCAGGTTGGTTGAGGTTAGGCTCTATGTATGTAATCTCGTTGCCTAAAAAATATAGAAAAACCGCCTTGGGGTGTACCCCAGATCCTATGACGCTGTTTTTAAACCAAAGATACCACTGTGTAGGGCCGGAACCGCCCAACGCAAGTTGATAGCCTGCTGCCTTTTTGCCAATTTCCCGGTTGAAGATTTTGTTGTCTATTCTTGTATACAGGATAGAGTTGCCGATAAAAATATAGTCAGGTTTATACTGACGCAGGGCTTTGATATGGCTATCGTCAAAATCTACTTTGGCTGAATCGCGGGCAATCATTGCTGGGATCATGAGGATAATGAGCAGCAGGAGCAGTAGAGAGAGCAGGTTTTTTGTGGTTGGATGGCGACCAGTCGGTTGTGCATTTTTATTCGACATCTGTTTGTAGGGGCCATCTGTGGACATGTATAGATCCTTGGGTTTGCTGAAAAATTATTCTAGACTACTATAATCGGCATTATGCCTTCATAATCCTATAAACGGCAGTTGGAAGCGCGTACATGGTGCAACAAATTGGTTTATCCAGTGTAATATACAAAAGCGAAATCACCTTGCTGGTGATGAGACCTTTTTCTGTTACGCCAGGTGAGTCAAAAGAATTTATCAAGTACCTGCATGCAATTGCCGAGTCTAGGCTTATATATACATGATTTTTCACAGCCTTGATTTTATACTATTTTTGCCAGCCGTATTGGCAATATACTGGGCGATTTCCCACAAAGCACAACAATTTTTTTTGTTGGCGGCCAGCTATTTTTTTTACGGTTACATTCATCCCTGGTTTCTCTATCTTATTTTATCCTCAACCCTGGTGGATTTTGCAAGCAGTCTCGCCATAGTAAAAGCGGGACAGCGTGAGAAAAAGCTCTATCTTTTTTTGAGCCTGCTGGTCAACTTGGGATTGTTGGCGGTTTTTAAATATTTTGGTTTTTTTGTCTCCAACGTAAACATGATTTTGGGGTTTGCCAACCTTCCCCACCTTGCCTTGGGTATTCAAATTTTGCTGCCGGTCGGCATCTCGTTCTACACTTTCCAAAGCATGAGTTATACCATTGATGTCTATCGAGGTGAGGTAAAGCCCTGCCGCAATATTATTGATTTTGCCATTTATGTCGGTTTTTTTCCGCAACTGGTAGCCGGACCTATAGAACGAGCCGGACGGCTGCTTCCGCAGATTCAAAATCCCCGTACTTTTAATCTAGCACAGTTTCAAGATGGCATTTTTTTGTTGGTTTGGGGATTTTTTAAAAAATTGGTCGTTGCCGACAATGTCGCCCCGATGGTTGATAATATTTTTAACCTGGAAAATCCCCCTTTTGCTGTGCTTTGGGTTGGGGTGTTCGCCTTTTCAATACAGATACTGGCCGATTTTTCTGCCTATACCGACATTGCCAGGGGCTCAGCAAAAATGCTCGGCATCAACTTGAGTCACAACTTTAATCATCCATATATAGCTCGTTCACCATCCGACTTTTGGCGACGTTGGCACATATCGCTTTCCAATTGGATCCGTGACTATGTCTATATCCCGCTGGGAGGTAGTAGGGTCACCAAGGGACGCTACATCTTCAATGTGTTGCTGACATTTTTTCTCTGCGGCCTCTGGCACGGTGCCAGCTGGAATTTTGCTTTATGGGGAGTTTATCACGGGGTTTTGATCATCTGTTTTCGCCTGCTGGAAAATCTGCGCAGCGGGCTATCATGGGTGCCGCGGTTTGTGCAGATTTCGTTCATGTTTGTCCTTACCAACATTGGTTGGTTGATATTTCGTGAGAGCGATCTGACCTATTTGATAAAATATATGAGCCTCTCGCCCTTTGCAGACAGCATGGACGAAATACGGATGGCAATATTTATGTTTAGCAAAACCTTCGTCTATTCAATTCCAATATGGCTGCATGTTGTTTTTGATATGTATTTAAGACCATTTTTGCAAAAGCACCCCACAACAAGGCTAAGCTTTCACACTGCATCGGCACTAATTTTATTTGTGGCCATTCTGACCATGCGCAGTGACATATTGGTGGACTTTATCTATTTTCAGTTTTGAGTTGATGGTCAACATGGGCGTACTCCAGCGGAAGTGTCGGGCGTTGCTGAACTCCTGGAGTTTCTGTGTAGCCCGACTCTGCGAAAATGAAAGATGGGGCGAATATCCAACGCACTTTTCATATGCCGAAATGCTAGACCAAGAACGACCGGCAGCAAACCATTCTGAGAATGAAATTTATATCGGTTTTCAGATGATTTCGACTCCTTCTTGGTTGATCAAACAACGATCAAAACAGAAAATAATTATATATGTCAATCAGATAAATCAAGTGTGATGATGTGTTCTACACAAACACATCGTTCAAAATATCTGCGTCAAATATAAATTTCCCCCACTTTTTCAGAGTATCTCGGTCAGAATTCATGACTTTTTCAGATACCCAGTCAGGCAATGGTTGGAGCGAGAACGACTGGCAGCAAACCATTCTGAGATTATTTTTTGGCTGTTTTTCAGAAAGTTCGATCCTCCTATGACAACCAAGACACTATCATAAAAAAACGATTTATAACTGTAAAAACAATGTTTTATATTGTTTTCGTGCGGGGGCTGAAAATCAAGATTGATTACCAATTTGTGATGGGATTG
>JADFZS010000016.1 GCA_015232405.1 Magnetococcales bacterium
CGAAAAATATTGGCCTCTTTTTTGGCGAAGCTCAATTTTAAGTGAGATGATATCTGAATAGTATATACAGGCTTTAATTTGGGTGTGATGGTTGCACCACTATTTTTATGAAATATTGCAGCCATACCAATGGATGGCTGCAACATAAAAATAAGGAAAACAACTGTAAAAGCACAGAGTATAATCCGGGGGCTTTGTCTGAGCATCATAGCCAACATAGCTGAATGTCAAAGGTGTGTTTTACCAATATTAAAAAGTACTTGTAAAAGAGCCATCGCTGTTAGGAGATTTTAGCAATGGCTATGTAGCATTTATTATCACAATTAATGCCAGTTAATTCATGGTTTTCACCATATGTTTGTTAACCGCTTTACGCCAACCAAACACATGAATTGTGCCACTGTTCTTACAGTTAATGCAAGTTATTTGAAAATGTGGTTAATTAACTGTAACGTGTAGGTTATTGTCGCCTTTAATTAGCCAATTATTTTTGAAATAACTCTGCAATGATAAATAAATTTCGTAAAAATATGCTGGAGAGCAAAAATGCAGTTTTTGAATGATTTGAGCCAAAAAGCAAAAATCACTCTTACACTGCTAATTGTCTCTTTTGCCTTGTTATGTTTTTTTGCGATAAACCTCATGAGTAGCTCTGAGTTGTCTGGCAAAATGCAGAATAATGTTACTCTTGGTGAACTTGGCGTACGAATAACTCTGTTATTACATGAAACCCAGGAAGAAAGGGGGATGACAGCTGGTTATTTGGGTAGCGGAGGGGTTAATTTCGCCAGTGAACTACCTAAACAGCGAGAGTTAAATACCGATTTACGCAGTAAGGAACTGCGCCATTATATTGAAAAAGCAAAGGTTTTTGAGCAAGATCCACAGTTAGTAAAAAAATTATCGGATGCAATAGGAGAATTAGAGGTAATTGAGGATGTTCGCCAACGCATTGATAAACAGACAATTTCCACTGGCAAGGCTGTTAGCTATTATTCAAAAATGAACAAGCTGTTTATCAATAGTGTGGCACAAATTTCATATTTGATTGAAAATATTGAAGTTAGCAAGCTAATAGCTGCATATAGTAGCTATATACATATTAAAGAGTTTGCTGGTCTTGAGCGGGCGGTTATGACCAACACATTTGCCCGTGACAGTTTTGGCATGGGTATGTTGGCTAAATTCCAGTTATCTGTTGCTGAACAGAATCTCCATATTGAAAAATTTAATAAAAACACAACTGACAATAATCGTACCTATAGCCAAAATAGACTATCTGGCTCTACTGTTGATGAGTTGAAAAAAATGCGTAGAGTTGCATTTAGTAAATCAGAGGCTGGAGGGTTTGCTATAGATCCAAATATCTGGTTTAAAACTTCATCATCTTGGATAGAACTTTTAAAAGAGGTAGAGGACCATCTTTCCAAAGAGTTGATAGCCGTCGCAGGTACAATCCATAAATCTGCTAAAATACAGTATGAAAACTATCTGATTTTTACCATTGTATCATCTGCTGTCACATTATTTTTAACTGTTATTTTTGCAAGCGAGATAAAAAACAGTAAACTTGGTGAGCATAAACATGTTGAAAGTGGCAAAGAGATTGAAATCAGTGAGCAAATCCCTGTTGTTCAGGAGGTTGCCAACTCTCTTGGTACTACTGCGGGGGGGGTGGAGAATATAAACCGATTGGTAACTTTAGCAACGGAATCCCAGATAGATTTAAAAAACCATCAACAGGCCATTATCCAAGGTGTAGAAAATGGTCATAACTTTTTTTTGATAGAGCTTAAATTTTCTGGTGATCCAGCTGTAAGAAAAATAGAGTTTGATAAAATAAGATATCTGATTCAAAGTGTCGGTAAGGTCATTGCCACTGATCCTGAAAATCCAGAGAGTGGGGCTAACTTTATCAAAGACAATCAAAGTCTGTTATTGGTAACTGTGTTAGAGAAGGATCTTCTGCTCTCACTGGTAAACCTACCGGAAAATTGTGTTCGCAACCTTGTGTTACCTGAAACTATACAACCGGCCCAAGAACCTGCAATTTTAACTGCTTAGGGGCTGTTTGTATTGATTAGCCATTAAAATAATAATATGACTGCTAATAATACAGATGAAATGCATAGTCAAACGCAACTAACTATTGACGAAGCCTATAAACAGGCGGTTGACCATTTCAACGCAGAAAAATATACCCAATCCGACCAGCTTTGCACCGCCATATTACAAGCAATACCCAACCATATTGATGCTCTCAACTTGCTAGGAGTTATAGCACAGAGGGTAAATCGTCACGATCTGGCAGTTGAGCAGTTTTCCAAGGCCATTAATATTGACAACAAAAGAGCCGTTATACATTGCAATTTGGCAGTCTCTCTAAATAATTTAGGGGAGGTTGCAAGGGCAAAACAGTCAATGCAAACCGCTTGTGAATTGCAACCAGATAATATTGAGTTTGCCGATTATCTTAAGAAGATCACAGAAAAAAAAATTGCCACAAATAGTGATGATAACACCATCAAAGCCTC
Organism: Magnetococcales bacterium; assembly: GCA_015232405.1. Lineage (GTDB taxonomy): Bacteria > Pseudomonadota > Magnetococcia > Magnetococcales > JADFYX01. The sequence continues at coordinate 2,535 of JADFZS010000016.1, forward strand.
AGCCCGGTTGCAACGTGGAATAGAATATCATCAAAAAGGGCATTTAAAAGAGGCGATAATCTGTTATAAGAGCTGTCTTGAATACGCGCCTGACAATGAAATAGCTTTGGCAAATTTGGGGGTGGCTTTAAAAAAGGAGGGAAAACTTGATGAGGCCGTGGCCTGTTATCAACGCTCAATAGCTGTAAACCCCAATATTGCCGATATTCACCTTAATCTTGCAAATGTATATAAGGCACAAAACAGATTTGCCGCTGCTATTGAGTGTTATAATAGGGTGATTTCAATAAATCCCGATTATATTCAAGTATATGTATATATCGCCAATATTTTTGCTGAAAAAGGGGATATAGACCAGGGGATTGCCTCTCTACAAAATGGTTTGAAAATTCAAAGGGATAATCCTGAGCTGTTATGTAATCTAGCCACTCTCTTGGCTCGCCAGGGTAGGCTGGAGCAGGCAGTAGAAAATTTTAAAAAGGCTCTGACAATAAAGCCAGACTATCCCGAAGCTCTGAGCAACCTTGGGCTAGCCTATATGGAGCAGGGTCTATTAGATGAAGGAATTGTTGAGTTTAATAAAGCAATTGCTATAAACCCCAACTATGCTGAGGCCTATAATAATCTTGCCAACTGTTTTAAAAAACAGGATAAACTTTCCCAAGCGGTTGAAATGTTTCAAAAAGCCATAACCATAAATCCTCAATATGCAGATGCCTACAGCAATCTTGGCTCTACTTATAAAGCCCAGGGTAGATTAAAAAAAGCCATTAAAAGCCAGCAACAAGCCGTAGCAATTGCACCAAACTATACAAAAGCGATAAAAAATTTGGCTCTAAGCCAGCTATTAGATGGTGATTTTACAAACGGTTGGCAGAATTTTAACCAACGTTGGCAAGATATAGCCCTAAGCAGTACATTTTTTAACAACAGCAATATGACCCTCTGGCAAGGTGGTGATATAGATGGCAAAAAGCTATTGCTATGGGACGAGCAGGGGGTAGGGGAGTCTCTGCTTTTTGCCACCATGATTCCAGACCTTGTTAAACTTGGAGCCAAAGTGGTTTTACAGTGTGATGAGCGTCTTATTCCCCTATTTTTGCGGTCGTTCAAAGAAATAGAGTGTCTGCCAAATGGAAGTATAGACTCTTTAAAAGCTGATGAATTGGAGTTTGATCATCACACACCCATGGGTAATCTTGGGCGTTGGTTCAGACCTGATTTAAGCTCTTTTGTAAAACAAAAAGCGCACATAGTTGTGGATGATGAAAAAAAACATACCCTGAAAACCCGCTATAAAAAATCAAATAACCAATTTATTGTTGGGATATCCTGGCATAGCAAAAGCCCAAAATATGGTGATAAATCCATTGAACTAAAAGAGCTGTATCCAATATTAAAGATACCTGGTGTGCAGTTTATCAATCTGCAATATGGTGATACCGCAAAACCCAGAGATGAACTGTTTAATGACAGCGGTATTCAGATATACCACGATGAGAGTATAGACCAGTTAGCAGATTTAGACAGTTTTTCCGCTCAGGTTGCTGCGGTGGATCTGGTGGTTACAATTTCAAATACAACTGCGCACATGGCTGGAGCTGTCGGAACGCCAACCTTTTTGCTGTTGGAGAGTGTGCCAATTTGGTATTGGATGATGGATGTCAACCACTCCCCCTGGTACTCATCTTTACGGTTATTCAGGCAGCAAAAAAGGGGAGAATGGAGAGATGTGATTAGAGATGTTGCCAAAGAGGTGGCAGGTTTTATCAACAATACTGAGCGATGATCTGCAACAGTTTTTTCTTGCTGATGGGTTTTGTGACGTGGCTGTCGCAACCGGCAGCCAACGATTTTTTATCATCTCCATCCATGGCATGGGCGGTTAAGGCTACTATTGTTGTTTTGTCTCTCTTGTTTTGTTCTTCCCAGGTTCTTATCTCTTTTGTTGCTGTAAGTCCATCCATAATGGGCATCTGAATATCCATCAATATCAAACTGTACTGTTTTCCAGATTGAACTTCTGCAACAGCCTGAAGACCATTTGTTACCAGAGTTAACTTATGTTTGGTTTTTTGTAGATAGGCTTGTATAACAATGGCACTATCTGTGTTGTCCTCAACCAGTAATATAGTGCTTGATTCACCCACTGTTTCACTATCTTTATCCATCGCAACATTGCCAGTATGTGGTTTTTTTCTGTTTTGCTCATCAAGCAAAAGGGGGATATCCACATAAAATGCACTTCCCTCAGCAAATTCACTCTCCACCCAGATTTTTCCAGCCATGGCATTTACAAGCCGTGTGCATATGGCCAGCCCCAATCCAGCACCGCCATAAATACGGGTGTTGGAGGAGTCCCCTTGGGAAAATGGGGCAAATATCAATTTCTGTTTTTCCAATGGAATGCCAATTCCCGTATCTTTGACAATAAAGCGAATTACATCAGGTCTGGGATGGGTAACTCGAAGTTCTACTTCACCCTGCTCAGTAAATTTAAGACCGTTGCCAATAAGGTTGAGAAGTACCTGTCGCAGACGTTTTTGATCACCGATAAATATGTCTGGAGTGTTGTGGGTAATTCTTAATTTTAAAATGATGCCTTTGTTTTCAGCATGTTGGGCATGAATTTCCAGTGCCTCTTTTGTCAGATCATAAACATTGACATCTTTTTCTTCCAGATTTAATTGTCCCGATTCAATGTAAGAAATATCTAAAATATCTTCAATCAAGGTTTTTAAATTATGTCCGCTTCTGTTGATAATCTCCAGACAGCGATCTTGGGCCGGATTTTCACAATAATCTCTAGCAACTTCGCCCATTCCAAGAATAGCATTGAGGGGGGTGCGAATTTCGTGGCTCATAATAGCCAAAAATTCACTTTTGGAACGGTTAGCCAAATCAGCAGCTTCTTTGGCTATACGCATCTCATCCTCGGCTTTTTTTAGCTCAGTTATATCCATTATCGTAACTGGTATACTGCGGAATTCGGCTAATGTTTCAGGAATTCGGAACGATATAACCACACTGATTGGTTTGCCTTGTAGGGTAATCATCGAGGCATCAGATCTGAAAATTTTGTCTCTATTCCAAATGGCAGCCAACTCTTTTTTAAAAACATCAATGGCCCCATCGCCAAAAGTTTTGGTGATAGAGAGCAGAAGATCAGAACTATTCTTACCTCCAAAAAGTGAAAGTGTGGCTTCATTAACCTTTTTTATCCTGACCATTGCAGCCATGTCCCAGGCCGCTTTAGGGTTGTCATCAAGATAACTATTTATATCAGTAACCCCTTGTTTACGGATATTTTCAAGGGTTTTATAAATTTCCGATAAATCTTCATCCCATATTGAAATTTCTGCATTTTCAAATAGCTGTTTTGAGTTCTGCCATGATATAAGGTTGGAAAGACCGTCGGCAATGCGGTTGCCAAGTGTTTTAAAAAGTTTGCAGTCACTATCTCTTATAACGGTAGCCTCTTCACAATAATGAGCACCAATCAACCACGGTTTGCCAATCCTGGGATGGATTGCCATGAACATCTGGGATTTGATGTTAAACATTGTAAAGATATCTTCTGTGAGAAAGCTTGCGTTGTTCTCAAGATCATAGCGGACAACATTTTGCGATTCTAAAGCAGCTGTAAACACATTTTTTGCAAATTTATCGGTAGGAATATCAATACCCTTGGTCTCAGCCCCCGGCCATTTGGGCTTGGTCTGTTCCATGGGAACCCGGTAGGTTGCCGAATTGGGATCACAAGGGTAGAGAAGCCAGGCTCTATCACAAGAAAAAATGTTTAAAAACTCTTGCAGAACAAGCTCAAGCATTGTGTCTAGGTTGTTAGTCTCAATTATTATCTTGTTGATGGTATCTAAAGATTGCAGAACCCTAAGACTTTCAATATGGGTTGCATGAAGATCAGCATTTTTCTCTTCTAGCTCGGTGATTTGCAATAGCAGATTTTTATAATCACTATGTGCCACTATTAAAACTCCCTACTATTACCATGAACATATTAATCGAGCACCATAGCCAACTCTCTTTAAACTGCCAGTTTTTATATCTATTTCTAACATTTTTAAGAGTTAATAAAGTTACCTAATCGCCTGTTAAAATAACACAAATAAACCCATATGAGCTAGTGATATTACCTTTTAAGAAGGTTTGATACATTCTAGATTAAACCTAACAGTTACTACATCTCTTACACATCTTAAGGATAAAACATATTTAGATGCCTGTGTACAAAGTTGATTATGTATGAGAGCTATGTAACTTAAATAAACAACATTAAAGATAGTTGCTAGTAATATTAATATTATATTGATAACATTTTAGCCTATTGTTGTTATTAAAAAGTATATAACACTATTTATAATTGGTGGATAAAAATATGGCTAAAACACAGCGAGAAAAAAAAGCAGAAAGTGCAAGAAAGAGAGTAGCCGATCTACCGATATTGCTAAAAGATATCACTAAATATGTTGATGAGCTTTTAAATAATGAGAGTACAGCACTCCTAGAGGGTGGGGGTGGTGGTTTAGGGATTCTAGTTCGTATTTTTGGTAGGGATCTGTTAGAAAAGCGGCTTGAAAAAAAGGAAAAAGAACTTCATGACGGCTTTGGGTTTCAAACCTACCAAATAGCTGCCATCAGGCAGTCACATCTATCGTTACAAGAGATAGAGACAAAACATGGGCAAGATATAAATCCAAACGAACTTATTCGTCTCTATAAAGATATGGAGTCTGAAAAAGTTGAGTTTGATCCTGATTCTATCGCTCTTACTCTTTTTCCCACCACCCACCCGGCAGTTGAATTTGTGCGCAATTATGTTGTGAGTGTTCTAAAACAGGTAGGGGTTCAGCAAGATGGGCAGGATGCTTTTTTAAAACATTTTAACCAGAATATAGAATCGACATTAAAGGATATCTTTGGAGATGAGTGGCAAAACCATCAAGATGAGTTGGAAGAGCTTTGGTTAAACAGGGCTGAAACAGATTATTTAAATAAGCTTATTGCCGATGGTCGGATAGGTTTTGATAGCGATGAGGATCTGCAATATCAACCAACTTTTGCCCGTTGGTCCCCGGTAAAACAGTTGAGCCAACAAGATGAAGATGATGTAGAAGAGGGGTTAGAGCCTATAGAGAATTTGATTGATACCTATTATGAAAATGTTGATAAAGAACAAATTCTGTTTATCGTAGCAGGTTTTGGTAAAGGAAAATCTGTTTTTATGCGCCATCAGGCAGCACAGATGGCTCTGCAATTTTTACGCAGAGGTGAAGGACACTTCCCCGTCTATTTTAATTTAAGAGACTATGGTAAGGAGGTCTATGACCCCAACATATCAACTGGTATTTTAGGTGATGCCCTGCGCCATGATGGTGATATTAATATTGATGATAACCGCTTTAAAAATTATCAATACACATTTTTTGTTGATTCTCTTGATGAGAGTGGAGACCTTAACGAAAGTAGAATAAAAACCGTTATCAGATCAATTTTAGATATTCGTCGTAGAAGTGGAAACAAAAGCCAGGATAGGATCATCATCTCTTCACGTCCCATTGGCGAATTTTTAAAAAACATTGTTCAAGACTACAAACCACACACTATCACTAATAAAGAAGGGCAAAAGATAGATAACTTTGTTGCACTTTATGGTTTTAAAAAATCCCAATTTAATGATTGGTTAAATGATTCCCTGGCTTGCTCTTTGGCAAAAGAGAGTTTTTCTGGTGTGGGCATAGCTAAAAAATGGATTAAAGCAATAAAAGCCGGAAAACCGGAAGATATTCATGATGCTTTAACAAAAGAGGAAATTCTAAGTTCCGATGAACTGCAACGGCCTATCTTTGCCTATATGCTCTACCGCTTGATAATAAACGGTCATGATTTTTCAGGTGCAAGGAAAATTGGCCTCTATTTGTCATTTATCAACCTGCTAACCAACGAAGCAAAGTTTACCGATGACAAAAAAATACGTGTAAATCTGCAAACTGAGCTGCAATTTAGAAATATTCTCCACGCCACAGCAGCGTTATGGATGTTAAAACGCCACGACAATAGACAGAGCATGTTGGCAAGGGCCGATATCTGTCGGGCAGTGGCAGGTGAACCACTGAACTGCGATGATGATCTGCAAAAATATAGTGATGTTTTAAGTGTTGAGTTTTTATCCCACTCCTACCTTGGGGAATCTGAGGATACATTCTATTTTCAACATCAATCATTTGCTGAGGTGTTGGTGGCAGAATATTATCTTAAAGTATTTATTCGTCACGCTTTGGATTCAGAAGGTGGTGATTCCCACCAAGCCAGAATTCATCTACTTCTCGGTGAGCCAACCCCAGCAACCGGGCGGTTTTTCTTTGATCTGCTGGCACTATTAAGGCGATCAGCAAAATCAAATAAAGATAAAACAACCATAGAGGCAAGAAGAATGCTTCTGCCTCTGCTGGCCTCGTTAGCAACAAATAAATATAACCCCCACCTCTACTGCGCCCCTCTTAAATATAATTGGTTCGATGCAACAGCATTAAATAAACAGCAGGAACCAATCAAAGGCAGACACAAAGCTTTAGAGAAATGGCCCATCGATGAAGAGGCCATAGAAAAAATAGCCCAACTTGCCCACGATATTCTTGCATCAAAAAAAGATCTTCTGCCCATTCAGGCATCCCAAAAAAAGATTCTCTTTGCAGAGGATGGCGCATTAGAGTTTCAACAACCCTTAAAAGACATTGCCCCAGATATTGACCGTTGGCTGGCCCTGATTGTTGGCAATACCTTGATAAATGACAGAGAAAAAGAACATTTTTTCCTGGCAAAATATTTTAAAAATGCCATAAATCTTTTTTCATTAATCAAAAATTGGAACCATTTTGCACAATCGTCAACCCCAGGATGGTGTCGTGAAGTTAGGATATGCCGGCTTTTTATTGGGATCCTGGCAGATGGTACGGGTGGTGATGCTAATTTAGAATATTCGAAATTCAACTTGGTGGATTTTTCTTATGCAACCCTTCAAAATATTAATTTTGAAAGTTGTAATTTTGCTGGGTCAGATTTTTCATTTTCAAAATTATTAGAAATAAACTTTAAAAAATCTTTAATTATGCATGTAGGATTTATTAATATCAGACAGCTTTTAAATGTGAAATTTCATTATTGTGAGTTAATGTTTGGAATTTATTTTCCGTATGATATAGCTAATTTAATTTGCTCTGATCGGCTTCTTGATTTTGGGTACAAAAAGAGCTTGGTAAATTCAAATACTAAAAAACTATTTGATAACATTTCATTAGTTGTTAATGTTATAATAGATTTAAGCAGATATATCCTAAAAGAAAATCCATCCCGAATTGATATGATAAAAAATTCGTTTGAGTTTGAAAAAAAAGGCCATGAAATCCAATTTCACAATGCCATAGATAAAGTTTTAGAAGAGGTGCAAGCAGAAAACAATAAGATAGAAAAAATTTAAGCGATGCTTTTTAGGTGATAATCGCCCTCATTGCTTGTAGTTGTGCTTATGCCTATACCAAAATAGATTTAATAAGGCTCCATAAAGGGCCACCACCAATTTTTTCGTTGAGGTCTGGGTGGGCAGAGTTTATGGCTTGTAGTCGGCTTGTTAGTTTAGAATTGAACTCTGACACATATGATATTCACTTCAGGCATAAACACCCTCAACCACCATTATCAACACACCAATTTTGCCATATTTTGCGGAGTTTTTTGTTTAGGTCGGTTGCGAATTTTTTGTGGTTGCATAGGGGGGAGTTTTGGGTTTTTGAGCTTAGGTCTTTTTTGATTTTGTTTAGTTTTGCTGGGTTTTTTGCGAGGTTTACAACTTGATTTATGTATTCATCATGGTTGTTGCAAACTAGCTGCTTTAGGCCGACTGTGCTTAATATACTTGTGCCGTGACGACCAGCAAAGGTTGCGCCTGTAGTTGTTATAACTGGTACACCCATGTAGAGAGCCTCTAGGGTGGTTATTCCGCCGGAGTAGGGTAGGGTGTCCAGCGCTATGTCAATTGTGTTGTATTTTGCCAATAGCTCTTTGTGGGGAATCTGGCCTTTTATGGTTACTCTTTTTGTATCTATGCCCTTGTTTATAAAATAACTGTTTATGCGGTTGATGTTAAACTTGCTATCCATGCCTTTATAAATTAGCAACAACTCAGCGTTGGGAATCTGTTGTAAAATAGATGACCATGCCCCAAGTATTTTTTCGTTTATTTTTACCGGATTGCCAAAATTACCCAATACAAAACTGCCCTCTTTCTTACTATTGACCTCTGGCATGTATTCAGGTGGGTTGTAACAGATCCATGAGTCGGGCATTTTGATGATTTTTTCACTGTAAAACTGCTCCTCATTATCTATAAAATAGTGGTTATCAGCTATTAGCCAGTCTATGGTTGATAAGCCTGTTGTGCCGGCATAACCTGCCCAGCTAATTTGAATGGGAGCTGGTTTTTTTACAAATACCAGTATTCTGTTAACTGCTGTATGACCTGCTAAATCGAATAAAACATCAATATTGTCTGAATGTATTCGTTGGGCTAGTTCATCATCTGTCATAGCTTTTGTCGCAACCCAGCTTTTACTGTAACTTTGCAGCTGCTGGCTTATATCGTCGGTTTTGTTATCTGCATAACAGAAGATATCCATCTGTTGCTTGGTAAGATGTTGAAATAAACCTGCCATAAAATAGCCCACAGGATGGCGACATAAATCACCTGAAACAAAGCCTACGCGCAGTTTTCGTGATTGCGATTTGTCGTTTGCATGGATAAAAATCTGCGGTTGACATCTGGTTGTTATTTTGTCGGCCCACTCTTTATGGCTTGCATAAAGGGTTTTGAAAGTTTGGGACAGTAGATATTGGGAACAGAGTAACAGATTGCTCTGGTTTTTTTGATCTTCGGGATCAATGGCTGCTGTTAGTTTGAAACTCTCCAAAGCTCCTGTTAAATCCCCTTGTTTTAATAGGATATTTCCTCTGTTGCAGTGGGCATCTGCATAGTCGGCTTTTAAGGTAATTGTTTTTTTGTAACAGGCCAAAGCAGCATCTAGCTGGCTCTGTTTTTCTAAAACAACCCCCATATTATAGTGGGCATCGTAGTAGTTATCATCCAATGCTATGGCATTTTTATAACAGGCCAACGCTGCATCCAAATTCAACTGCTTTTCATAAGCTACCCCTAAATTATAATGACCTTCTAAGTAGCCTGGGTTTGTGGTTGTGAGATTTAGCAGTATCTTAACCGCCTCATCAATCCTATTTTGTAGGGTTAGCAGGTAGGCTAAGTTACTTTGGGCTACGGCAAAATCTGGTTTTATCGCCACTGCTTTTTCATAGTTTGCTATGGCAGCATCTAGCTCTCCTGCCCCTTTTTGTAAATTGCCAAGGTTGTGATAGGCAGATTCATAGTCCGGTTTTATTGCAATGGCCTTTTTATAGTTCTCAACTGCATTTTTATAGTCATCTTTCAGGCTATAAACCGTGGCAAGGTTGCTGTGGGCTTCGGCAAAGTTGGGGTTTAGTGCAACTGCTTTTTTATAACTATCCGCGGCATCATCTAGCTGCCCTAGATCTTTTAATGTGTTACCAAGGTTGAAATGGAGATCTGCACTATCAGGTTTAAGGCTCAATGCCTTTTTATAACTTGTTATTGCCTCTTGTAGTCTGCCAATATATTGCAAGGCAACACCCATGTTTGTTGGGGCAATGGTGTTGCTGGGATCAACATTTGCGGTTTTTTTATACCACTTGATAGCCTCTGCCAATTCACCTGCTCTGTGGAAATTTATAGCCTTTTCAAGATAATCTTGGGCCAGATCTGTTGGGGTTTTGCTGGTAATTGATTTTAAATAGTCTGCTATTGTGCTGTTTTCTGGCTCTATCACTAAAGCTTGCTTTAAAGTTTCTATTGCTTCATCTGGTTTGCCAAGTTGATTTAACGAAATTGCCAAATTGTAGTGAAACATTGCAATATTGTTGGCAATATTAATGGCAGTTTTAAATAAATCAACAGCTATATCGTGACGATTAACACTTTGAGCTACCACCCCGAGTAAATTTATGGCATCTACATGGTTGGGGTTTGTCCGAATTATTGCTGTACATAACCTGTCTGCTTCGGTAAATTGTCCTGAATTATAATGGTCAACAGCCTTTTTGAAAGTTATATCCACATCAAATGCTGAATCATGAGCATCAGGTTGACTTTTTGATCTATTGCTCATAAATTGTCAGCCTTCAAAAACACACCTTTACCAGTAGTCAATATAGAATCATTTTACATTGTACATAAAAATAGATAAATACCCCACTGTGAGAGCTACTGATAAATATATTTTACTTGAAAGATGGGTATGTTGTTTGTGGGCATGGGTAATTGTGTGTTGAAAAAAAATGTAGAATTTACAATGGCAAATATGTTAATAAAGGTGGGTTTGGTGGATTTAAAACAGCAATAATAATAAAAAATCAAACAGGGCAAATTAACTTTTTGTAACTATATTTTGAGCAGTATGGATCTTCAAATGGGCTTTGCTGTCTAATCCGATAGCCGTTTTAATAGATTTAATTTATAACCGCATTTTTCTTGATAATGTGTAGATGTGGTTTCATAGCAACATAAAATAAAGTGTAGACATGAAAATATATAACTCTTTGGGAATCGGTGCCAAGCTGTTGGTGCTTTTTTCAGTAATTACAATAATAATCACCGGGGTTTTTACCACCCTGCAATTTAAAAGTGCGGTAGAAGCCTTTGAGAAGGAGAAAGCAGCAACGGCTAGTGCTGTTATAGATGCTGGCCAGAATGTCCGTGTTGGTATTGGTGAAGCTTGGGAAGATGAGCTGATTGATACCCAGGCATTTGTCTCAGCAAAACAATGTCGTAAGGAGACCTCATACAGTGCTCGTCTGAGTTGTGCAAGAAAAACCGACCTCCACAAGATGATCCCGGTCATTAGAATGTTGGAGAGTGTAGATGCTGCAGCCAGCAAAGCAGGAATGACGGTTCGTGTTGCAAAACGCACCGAGCCACGTGATCCCAATGCCCAGGGAAATGCATTTGAAATCGGACTTATGGATGAGATGCGCAGTGGGGTAGGAGAGATCGCCCGGGCAAATCCCGAAACCCAGGAGTTTCTTTTTGCCAGAGAGATAAAGGCCGATAAGGGCTGTTTGGGTTGTCATGGTTTTAAAGATGATGGTCCTCCTGGTCCTACAGACTGGTTCGGATTTGATAAGGAGGGGTGGAGAGTTGGTCAACAGGTGGGGCTTATAATTCTCTCTTCACCGCTTGCAGAGCTGCAGGCAAAGAAAAAGGATATTTTAATTAGCTCTCTGGGCATTGCTGGGGTTCTTTTTGCCATTGGACTTTTAACCTTTTTTATGGTCGTCAAGAAATTTATCACCAAACCTGTTGGGGATATGGAGTCTAGCATCGCAGCGATGGCCGAAGGTGATCTTAATATCAAAGTAGAGATACAGTCCGATGATGAGGTTGGCCGAATGGGGGTAGCAGTCAACAAGATGTCTGAAGAGTATAACCTCATGATGCGCAACTTGAGTCAGGTTGCCAATGAGTTGGATTCCACCTCTTCAGAGCTTGATCAAGTATCATCTGGTATGTCTGAACAGAGTGGAATCATGCAGGAGAGAACAAGTCAGGTCTCCCAAGATTCTCAAAGCATGAGCGGTGATATGGATACTGTTGCTGCTGCTACTGAAGAGAACAGCGCGAATCTTGACAGTGTTGCAACTGCTTCTGAGGAGGCCAATCAAAATCTGCAAACCATCGCTGCTGCTGCTGAAGAGGCAAATGTAAACTTGAGCACAGTTGCTGCTGCTGCTGAAGAGGCCCACTCCAGCATGGCATCTGTTAACGAGGCTGCTGCCAGAACAAGTGGAAATATCGAAACGGTAGTTACCTCCATCCAGGGTATTACCACATCTTTGGGTGATGTTCGCACACGTTGTGAAAGTGCCAGCAAATCGTCACAAAAATCAGCGGTTCAAGCTCAAGACAGCATTGCGGTTATGGAGGGGTTATCAATTGCAGCCCAAGAGGTTGGCTCTGTTGTAGAGGTGATCAACAATATTGCCGAACAGACCAACATGTTGGCGTTGAACGCCTCTATTGAGGCCGCGGGTGCTGGTGAAGCTGGTAAAGGGTTTGCTGTGGTTGCAAATGAGGTCAAGGAGTTGGCGCGTCAGACTGGCGAAGCCACTGAGATGATCACTGAAAAGGTAAACACCATTCAATCTCAGACTGAAAAGGTTGCCTCTGCCACCAAAGAGGTGACAAGCAGTATTCAGCAAATTGACGAATCCAATAAGGAGATTCTCAATCTTGTTGAAACCCAGGAGGAAGGGGTAGAGAAGATATCCAAATCATTGGAAAGCGTCTCTTCAGAGACAGCAGAGGTTACCCGTTTGGTAGGAGAGTCCACCGAGGGTATTTCTGAAGTTACAAGAAATGTTTCTGAGCTATCCAATGGTATAGATGAGGTAACCCGGAATGTTTCCCAGGCTGCTGAGGGTGTTGGTGCGATGTCCAACAATATTTCTGAAATCTCCGCAGCGTCATCAGAGGTTGCCAGCAGGGTGGTACAGACAGCTGATTCTTCCAAAGAGATCTACAACTCCATGGAGCATGTCACACAATCGGCTGATTCTATCAACCAATTAAGCAACACAGTTACCAATAGTGCTGGTGAGATGAGTGGTTTATCTAAACAGCTTACCGATATGCTCAATAAATTTAAAATTTAGATATCTTATAGTTTTTCGAGGAGTTTAATGATGATGGCAAAAGTAGCAGTTAATACTTTTCATCACATAGACTCCTCGAAAACTGTTCTCTCCTCTCCTTTCTTTCAACCTTGGTTCAACACTACAGATTAAAACAGTTAGCTTGGAGTATCATCCAAGTAGAACAACTTGATCAATCAAGAATCTTCATTGTCTTCATTATACAGACGAGCAAAAAAAAAGCGGGGTTGGATAAACTCCAACCCCGCTTTAAACCGCAATTGTTCAAAGTTTTTTTTAGAAACCTACAGCCAAACGTAGAGTGACCTGATTTTGGTTTTCCCCTGTTCCGGCAGTGGCAACTCCGCTATCTACAGCTGCGTTATCTGTTGTGTCATAGTCGCTATCCACCTTCCACTCAAATGCTGCTGTGGTATTCTCAAATACATCAACAGCAAAGCCAGCACTAAAAGTCTGCTTTGCCAATCCTAAACCAAGAGCTTCGTCACTGTTTTGGTAGCTAGCTGCAATAGTTGCTCCTCTCTCGCCAATTTCAAAAGAGTAACCTACTTCAGCATTCCATGCCGATGGGCGCGCTCCGTTACCGTTGAAAGTCAAGGCTTTTGTTTCAAAATCATCCATAGCAGCTACATATTCACCGATGATTGTGAACCCCTTAAAGCCCAATGTGGCATGATATGCAGCACCGGTGATGTGATCATTCATAGCGGTTACCGCAGTTGGTATTGCATCTTGGATTGTATCAGAATCTTCAATAGCATTAATCCAGCCAGCTCCCAACTCAAGGCTCAAATCACCGGACTCAATTGTGTACCCCAGAGACAAGCCGTACTGCTCAATGGCTTCATCTCCTGTGCTTGAGCTGCCGTTAAAAGCATAAACAGAGGCGGAGAAGTTATCGTTAGCAAGACTTAGAATAGCGGCTGTCTCAACTGTTTCACCGAGAGACAGTGTCAAAGGATCTGAAAGCAGATTGCTGGAATAGGCTCCAAAAGGTACTGCTACACTACCAACTGTTAAAGAGAAGGGGCTTTTATCTGGGTTGGCTATGGTGAAAGATGCTGAATCCACATCTAGAGGGGTGTCATCCTCTTCATATAACAGTGTTACATTGGCAGATACCCAATCGTTGACAGTGCCATCAATAGCCAGTTCAACGGTTGAAACAACAAGATCACTGGTGTCAACATCGGCATAGTCGCTGCTGCTTACAGCGTCAACCTCTACAGCACCGCTTATTGTAATATTGTCAGTCCATTTTGCTTCGCTTTGGTGTGAATCAGCTTGTGCAGTGGCTACAGTTGCCATGGTAAGTAGAGCTACCATTGAAGATAGTGCAGATTTTTTCATCATTTGTCCTTTATGTGTATACAGTAAATATAGAGCCGTTTCTAAAATACCTGTTCATTTGAAATTATCTATTTCTCAAAAATATGTGTAGGGCAGATATCCTAGCAATAACTGGGCTAAATTTGGCTGGCTTGAGATTTTTTTAGGAAAGATCTTTGGCTGGCTGATAATTTTTATAATTTTGCTGGTTGCTAAATAAATACCCACTTCAAACAGATCATTACCAATTAAAAATGAGAATGATTATCAGAACCAACTGGCATTTGTCAAGAGTAAAACATATGATAAACGATCTTGTTTGGTCAATTTTATAGTGAAAAATCCAGTGGTTACATACAGTTCTTCGGCATTATGTCAACATTTACAACTCTTGGGTGATAACATGGCCTCTTAAAAACCGTGAATTGTCATAACATGTTTAAATCAAAAAAATGGTTTAAACCAAGCTGTAAATGGTTGTGCTCACAAGCCTATTATACTATTTTTAAAAGTAGATAAATGGTTTTTCCCCCTAGATAGAGCTTTGTCCCACTGTTGCAAAATTAGCAGCCAATCAGAGAAAATATATAATAAGAAATATTATCTTTTTTATTGTGGCTGCAAATGTCATATTGAACCCCCGATAAAATTAAATTTAGCAATGTTGTGCCGATTTATTAATTGGTGCATAAGGGAGACTCCCAAAATGTATGGATCTTCGGGAATTGCTGATTTTATGTTGTAACTGTCATTTGAAAAAAAAATGTTATGAGTGCTGTTTTGATCAACCCAAATTTGGTAGTGCAGAAAAATGATACCTTTACCACAGGTATCATATACATGCCTGTGGGGTTGGCTAGCATTGCAGCTGTTCTCGGTGAGGCAAATATAGATATAACGGTAATAGATAGTTTTGGTGTTGCTCCGAAAAGCAGCAGAGTGACCGATAAATTTATGTTGGTTGGCCTATCACCTAAAGAGGTGGTTGAACTTATACCCCACGATGCCAAATCTGCTTTTGTCAGTGCAAACCAGCTAATCAACCATATGTCGGTTGTTGAAATTATTAGCACCATTAAAAAACACCGTCCAGAACTTCCTGTTGTTGTGTTGGAAAATAGCCAGGCAGTTACAGCATATGCTCTGAAAAATGCAGCTAAAACCCTGTTTAAAGCAGGAGCAGACTTTCTGCTTTTAGGGGATGGAGAGGCCAAAGTAGTTGATGTGGTTAAATGGTTGGCTGGTCAATGGAGCATGGACAATAGACCAAATATCCACGGATTTGTTGCCGCTGGTGATGATGTAGCGTCTGATCCGCCACCATTTATCGAGGAGCTAGACAGTTTACCTTTTCCGGCCTGGGAGCTTTTTCCCTTGGAGAATTACTGGTCAATGGGTTTTTCCCATGGCCCTCTCTCCAGCAAACGATATCTACCTCTATTGACCTCCAGGGGCTGTCCTTTTCCCTGTAAATTTTGTGTCATACCTGCTACCAGCAATCGTAAGTGGCGGGCTAGATCTGCCAAAAATGTAGTGGATGAGATGGCCCATTGGCGAGAAAAACTGCAAGTGGAAGAGTTTCACATAGAAGATGTAAACCCCACCATACAAGATAAACGAATACGCGCAATGTGCCATGAAATTATAGAACGTCGCCTGCCTGTTACCTGGAAAATAGCTGCGGGAACCAAAGTTGAATCTATACGTGATATACAAAGTGTAGAACTAATGGCCAGGGCTGGCTGTAAATATGTATCAATCTCCCCGGAGAGTGGCTCGGCAAAAGTGTTAAAACTCATGGGTAAACCGTTCAATCTCGAACATGCAGCGGAAATAATCAAGGCAATGAGTGGGGTAAATATCCATACCCAGGCTTGTTTTGTCTTGGGTTTTCCCGGTGAGGATGAAGAAGACCGTGAGATGACATGGAATATGGTTAAAAAACTAACCAAACTGGGTGTTGATGAAATTGGCCTTTTTATTGTGACTCCTGTTCCGGGTTCAGAAATTTTTGCTGAATATAGCGGTTATGATAGCTTTTCCGATCTTAACTTTACCCCAACATGGCGCGATGATTATGCCCAGCTTGCCGATTTTCGCATGGCTCTATACAAACATTTTCTGTTTTGGAAACTCCTCTACCATCCTCTTAAAATCGTAAAACAGTGTTTTAATTTCTTGCGAAGAAGATTTGATACCAAAATGGAGATGGTTCCCTATAAAGCGATTGTCTGGAAACGGTTACAGTTAAAGTGATATGCCCCAGCCATTTGATGAAATTGTAATATCCGGGCTAGCATCTCACGAAGCAATAGATCTGTTTTTAAAATGAACAGCAGCTATTTTTCTCACATTAACTTGGTTTGCTCTCTTTTTGGCACCACTTCTGCCATAATTGGCGATAAATAGCTTCAACCTCCTGGGTATAAAGCTTGGGATTACCTAAAGCTGATTTATCAAACTGTGGTTGCAACTGGTGACGCAGAGTTTTTAAGTACTGTATTTCCTTGGCAAAATGTACTGCTTTTTCAATATACTCCTCTTCATCTTTAGTTCGCCATTCATCTAACCCAATTACATGCAGTATTGATGCACTTATTGGACAGAGAGTTTTATCTTCACAGGTCAATACAGGTACACCCATTCGCAAAGAGTCCAGGGTTGTTACACCACCATTGTGAGGAAATGGGTCAAGCATAATATCTATCAAGTTATGGGCTTTAATATGTTCTAATTTTGAATTATGGCCCATAAATATTACTCTGTCTTTTGCTATGCCGTGGTCAAGAAAAAATGTCTCAATATTGTTTGAATTTTTACTATTTGTTAGTACATCAATTTTAAATATCAGTTTTGAGTCAGGAATACGTCGTAAAATCTCCACCCATACTTTAAAGACATTGTTGTTATATTTTGCAATACGATTAAAAGAACCAAATGTTATATAGCCATTTGTTATAGCAGGAGGATCTACTGTTTCAGGATAGCTGGCAACTGTGTTCAAATGAATGATACAGGAAAGGTCAACAATTTTTTCTTGATATTTTTCCCGGTTTTTTAATGGAATGGCAATTGGGTCGGCAAAAATATAATCCATGGCATCCATCTGGGTACCAAGGGGGTAACCCCATGCTGATATCTGTATAGGAGCTGGTTTACGGGCAAAAGCCAATAGTCGATTTCCTTTGGTGTAACCACTAAGGTCCACAAGGATATCTATTCCATCACTCCTTATTTTTTCTGCTAATTGACCATCATCCATTTTTGAAGTAGATATCCAACCAGTTGAAACTTTTTTAAAATGATCGGATAGATCATCTTCTTTATCGTTGCCAACATAGCAAAAAATATTGAAATTGTTTAAATCGCAATTTAGTAATATGGAACCAAATATATTTGCTGCTGAATGACGTTTAAAATCTGCACCAACATAACCTATATTTAGTTTGCGGGTTTGGTCTACTACATTAGCAAAAGGTTTCCAATATTTTTTTAGAGGCTCTGCATGAAGTCTGTTCCAGGTATTGCGCTCTGTTTGACACTGCTCAGATTCAACATCGGTGTAGAGATCCAAACAGAATATTAAATTCTCATGGGCTGCTATATAGTCAGGTTTTATTAAAAGAGCCTTTTTGAACATTGCTGTAGCATCTTCAAATTTAGCCTGATCTTTTAATATTAAACCAAAACTATTATAAACGTGAAAAAAATCAGGATTTTGTGATATTGCAGTTTTATATTGTTCAACTGCTTCATTCAAATTTCCCTGGGCATGAAATGCTGTTCCAAGATTGTAATAAGCATGTGTATAGTCAGGTTTAATTGCTATAGCTTTTTGAAAACTTGCTATAGCTTCAGTATATTTTTCTTGCTTGTTAAAAGCTGTGCCCAGATTATTATACGCCTCGATAAAATTGGGATTAATGTCTAGTGCCTTGTTAAACATGGCAACTGCCCCATCAATATTATCTTGATCTAGCAATACAACTCCAAGGTTACAGTAGGAGTTAGCATAATCTGGGTCCATTGCTATGGCCTTTTGATACATATCAACAGCTTTGTCTAGCTCTTTTTGTACCTTGAATATATTGCCAAGATCATTATAGGCTTCGACATAATCTGGCTTGATTTCAATCGCTTTTAGAAAGCTGGCAGTAGCTGCATCTATACTGCCTTTTTCTTGCAGGGTGACTCCAAGATTATAGTGTGCTTGAGGGTTGTCTGGACCGTTTTTAGTAGCTTGACCAAAATTATTAATGGCTTCATCTAGTTTGCCCAGAGATTTATAGGCAACTCCTAGATTAAAATAGGCAGCACCACTGTTTGGTTGAATTGCAAGAATATCCCTATAACAGTTAATCGCCTCTTTGAGTTTTCCTGATTTATGAAAATCTATTCCTTTTAAAAAAATATTTTGAACATCGTTCTGTTTATTGTTTACCTGTAATCCAGCATCCCTATGATTTAGAACTGTGTTGAGATAATCAGCTATATCAATATTATCTGGCTGCAGTTTTAAAGCATTGTCCAAAAACTTGATTGCTTCCTCATCTCTAGCCAGATTATGCAGTGAAATTCCAATGTTATAATAAAACAGAGCTTGGCTATCATCCAGCTTGATAGCTTTTTGAAAATAGGTGATAGCCAGATCGTGGCGGTTGACTTTTTGGGCGATAACCCCAAGTAGATTTATGGTAAAAATATGATTTTCTTCGGCCTGGATAATGCTGTGACAGATCTGTTCTGCCTGTGAATAACGCTCTGCATTAAAATGCTCTACTGCTTGAGTGTAAGCCTCATTAAGAGTAATTTGTGGTTGGCTTTGGGTAGATGGCTGGGAAGTTTGCTCTTCATGCATATCTTGATACTCATCTTATAATATTTTCACCAAATTCACATGTAGATGTCAGAACGGTCATTAACTCGATCAATCCATTTTCCAGATAGATCGGTAAATGTAGCCACTTTTTTCGTTCACCCCATTAGTGATCCAGCCGTTGCTATTTTCTTTTTTATGAAACAGGTTGAATTATAACAGAAATCAGGCTTTATCTCTCTGGAAAAATGACTTTCACCTGGGAAATCCGGGTTAAAATCTGCTAGCTCTTTGCCACCCGGTCCCAATCCCGCATCCGGTGAATAATCAGGGACAAAACCATTTTTAAACCATCGCGGATGGTCATTTTTTTACCAGCAGCTTTGGTGCGAGGGCGAAAGTGTACTGGTACTTCAAGGATAAAAGACTGCTTACGGCTGAGTTTGGCGACCACTTCACTCTCAAAATCAACACCTGATGAGTGTAGCTTCAGTGATTTTAACAAGGGGCCGTCATATGCTTTTACTGTGGAAAAAAGGTCAGAAATATAGCGGTTATATAATAACAATGTTAAGTAACTAACCAACATACCACCATATTTGCTGATCATGCTGTTGATACGGCTTGTGCCATAGACATTTTGAATATTCTCATCAAACTGTGATACCTCTGTATATTTTAGAGGGCGGCTGCCAAACACAGCACGATATTGATTCTCTAAGATTGGCGCAACAACTTTATAGAGGTCCTCGGTTTTATACTCCGAATCGGCTGGAAAAAAGGCGATGACGTTACCACGGGCTTTTTCTATGCCCAGACGCATAGCTGCCCCTCGCCCTTTTTCATCTTCCAATGAGAATACCCTGGTATATTTTTCTGCTTTTGCTTTATCTAAGCTACCGTCTGTGGAGCCACCATCCACCATTATTATCTCTTTGCCTACCTCAAATCGGCTAAAGTCAAGCTGTCCTAAGTCTCGCAACACTTTAGATAATGTCGGGGCCTCATTTAATACCGGTACTATAATGGATACCATATGACGATAGGGGTGAATTTTTACATCTACAAGTTGCAACATTATGGAGAGCAGGGCATCAACAAGCTGGCCCCCATGATGGGTTCCGGCACTATCTTCCCAATCCAGTGATAGAATCATCGATGGATCAAGCTGGATGGCATCAGTATCAAATTTCAGATAACCATCTCGGTCTGGACGGTTGATATTGCTAAGGTCGGGAGTTTGGGTAAATACCCTTGTTACCAGCTGGGATAGATTACGGTTATCACCCTTGTGGGCCATATTAAAGGCCAGGTTGTGCAGCAGTGTCTGCACTGTCTGGTTTGGTATGTCGTAGTCCTGCATTATGTTGGCAATAAAAACTATTTCAGCCTGATCATTGGCAATTATTGCATCGGGTATACCCTTGGTTAGATATGATGGAAAAAGGGATGAGTTTTGGGTTCCCGGACCATAAATAATCAAATCGGCATCACCAATGGCGGCAATGGCATTTGGATTTGGTTGGGGCATTACCTCTTTTTTGCGTAACCAGGATATTCGCTCCTCAAGTTCCATTTTATCGAGTTTTTTTATCTGGTTGGCTGTTAGATATTTTGGTAGTAAAAACAGCTCACGGATGGGTTGGGGATCATCTCCTGAGACAATTGTCGATTCATCAACAAGAAAATCACCATTTACTGTCAAAGCGGTTAATACCAGATTTTGCCCATCTGTGATGTTTAAAACCTTGCCATCAATCTCGGCAAATTTTTCAAAAGCTGCAACTGTGCTGTTAAAATCCTCTCCATTTACCAGATAACAGCCAGCAAAAAGTATGTTGCCTACGGAGCAATCGCCAAAGTCAAATATATTGCCTTTATCAAACTGTTTTTGTTCATAGTCTAAAAAAGCTGTTAGGTAGCTCTGTATCGATTTGGCCTGTCTTAGGGAGAGGTCCCAAAAAGCCGGGGCCAAGACCGGGTCCCCAGGCTCTTGCCACTTAACAAAAGGTGCGATGGCCCCCAGGGCTTTATTTCGCGAAAACCCCCTTGGTAGACGATATTCAAGTATGGTTTTTAAAGCTTTATGGTGATCCCCACTTTGGGGAATTAGCAGGCTGATGTTTTTTCTAAGATCCGAAGGGCCGAGCATACCGGGAATAAAAGCCCGCATACGTCCTGTGGATAGGCCATCATCATAGGCGTTGATAAGCAGGGTTAATTCGGTCTG
Organism: Magnetococcales bacterium; assembly: GCA_015232405.1. GTDB lineage: Bacteria > Pseudomonadota > Magnetococcia > Magnetococcales > JADFYX01. The sequence goes on from JADFZS010000016.1 coordinate 23,720, forward strand.
TGAGTGTTTGGCAAAGAGTGTTGATATGTTGGAAGCCCCTCTACCACCACAAAACATGACAACACGAATTTTCCTTTCGGCTGACATTCACACACCCCTAAAAAAACCAACAGTTTAAAAGCAAATGAACACATAAGCATGTGGAAAGCTGTAATAGTATGTGTACATTATTAGCAAGAATATTTCATAAAATACAGATCATCATGTTGATATCTGCTATCCTAATATATCCAACAATAAATTGGAATAGTTGGGGTGGTTTTTACTCCACTTAATTGGGCCATTAAGAAAGGGTCAAGATGGATGATTTATTTGAAAATGTGCCATGTCCTCTGTGTGGCACACAAGATACGATAGAGATTAGAAGCTCCAACTACCCTGATGATATCTCAAAAACCGAGCTGTTGAAAATCTACTCCGCCTCCAGCGATCAGATTCTTCTGGACTCCCTTGCCAGCTGTAAAAAGTGCGGTCTTATTCGCATCAACCCCAGGGTAAAAAGAGAGGTGATTGTTGCCTCTTATGTCAATGCGGTTGATCCTGTTTTCATTGAGCAAAACCCCCAACGTATAGCGACCTTTTATAAAACATTAAAAGATCTGACTGCCAAGATGGGTATCACTCCGGCACAAGAAAAAAGAGTGCTTGATATTGGCTGTGCCGGGGGAGCTTTTCCCAAAGCAGCTAACGATCTTGGCTTTTCTGTGGTGGGGGTGGAGCCTAGCCACTGGTTGGCCCAACAGGCTCGTTCCATGTATGAGCTTGATATCAGGCAGGGGGTGGTTGAAGAGCAAAACTTCTCCAAGGAGTCATTTGATATAATCACCCTTTGGGATGTAATTGAACATCTGACAAATCCCGGTGCAGTTATCGATCATATCAACTCTTTGTTGAAAAAAGATGGCATCCTTGTTGTTAACTATCCGGATCATGATAGCTGGGCCAGACGGATTTTTGCCAGTAAATGGCCTTTTTTTCTCTCTGTCCATCTGTTCTATTTTACCCCCCGCACAATAACCAGCTTTTTGGGTAAACACGGTTTTGAGGTTGTGGAGATAAGCCCCTATTGGCAAACATTACAGTTGGGTTATGTTCTGCAAAGGGCTGCCCAATATTTCCGGCTCTTTGGTTGGGTGGGTAGTTTGGTGCAAAAACTGGGAATAGCCAATAGACCCATAACCTACAATATGGGGCAGACTTTGGTCGTGGCAAAAAAGATAGTGTGATGAGTGGTTTTAGTGCTGTTATTTTTGATATGGATGGTGTGTTGTGGCACTCCGATAAAGCCCATGCCCAAGCCTATGAGGCTGTTTTCAACTCTCTGGGTTTACCGTCCTATGACTATCAGGCACTGGCTGGTCGTCGTACCAATGAGGTGATGGCATCTATATTAAAATCAGCAGGTATGGCTGTTAGCACTGAAATTATTGCTGAATTAACAGCAAAAAAACAGGCCAAAGCTCGGGAAATATTACGGTTAAATCCCCCCATAGCTCCTGATTGCCAGGAGGTTTTACAATATATGGCTAATAGTTATAACCTGGCTCTGGCAAGTTCAGCCAGTGCTGGAAGTGTAGAGGTTTTTTTGCAAAATTGTGGTGCTAGAAATAGCTTTTCTGCAGTATTAAACGGCGAGGATGTCAAAAAAGCCAAACCAGCACCGGATATTTTTTTACTGGCTTTAGAGCAGCTAAAAACTTTAGCCCACAAAGCTGTGGTTGTTGAGGACTCCATCAGCGGCATAACCGCAGCCAGAGCAGCGGATATTCAGGTGATTGCCCTATTGCCCAAATCGCTACAAAAGCCAATTCACCATGAGCAGTCAATGGCAGTGGTTGAAAATTTGTCCCAGCTAAAGGAGATATTGTGAAATCTATTATCGATATTTCCCAAGTCACCGGCACTCCCCAAGCAAAATTATGGACCGCAATAATTCCTGCTGCTGGTCGGGGGAGTCGTCTTGGTTATGACAAACCAAAAATACTATATCCACTTCTTGGCAGAACCATACTTGATTGGCTTCTTGATGCCTTGATTCCGGTCTGTGACAAATTTATCCTGGTTTTGGCTCCCGATGGTGTTGATGAGGTGATACCCAGCTTTAAAAAACGGGTGGGAGCTGCTGGAAGTTGGGTCGTGCAGGAGAAACCCACAGGTATGGGTAGTGCGGTTTTGTTGAGCAAAAGCGTTGTTGAAACCCCTTACTCCATGGTTATCTGGGGAGATCAGGTGACACTGCGCAAAGAGACGTTGCTGGCATGTGCTGCCATACACGAACAGAGGCCCAATGCCACCATGACCCTGCCGACAATTATCAAGGAGAATCCATACATACACCTGGAGCGTGACAGCAACAGCCAGATAAAACGGGTTCTGCAAGCCCGGGAGAATGAGATTAAGGTAAGCCACGGGGAGAACGATTGTGGTCTGTTTCTCTTTACCACCAGCTCTCTATTTCCAACCTTGGAAAAGGCCCGCGCCCAAGGGGTGGGAATGGGTAGCCAAACCAGTGAATTTAATCTTGTGCAGGTGTTGCCAAAATTTGAAAACGGTCCCGGCAGTGTTGCGACCGTACGTATACATGACCCCATGGAGACATTGGGGGTAAATAGTGTTGAGGATGCACAACTGGCAGAACAGGAGTTGGCAAAAAGAGCATGAAGATAGTATCCATTATCATACCTGCCTATAACGAAGGGGCATTTATCGCCCAGCTGTTGGAGCATATTATCAAAGTACCAACCGAAACCATCGGCTTTAAAAAAGAGATAATAGTGGTTGATGATGGCTCTACCGATGATACTGCCAATATTGCAGCTGGTTTTGCCGGGGTGACGGTTATACAACAGCAAAACAGTGGTAAAGGGCGAGCGGTACAAAGAGGGGTAAAAGATTGCACCGGAGATTATGTCCTGGTGCAAGATGCCGATCTGGAATATTCGCCAGCAGATTATCTTGTCATGTTGCCTGCACTAACACCAGACAACAACACCGCTGTATACGGCAGCCGACCAAGGGGGGTGATTGAGAGGCATGGCTGGAAAAACCCTTTTCCCGGTCGTGACCCAGACCAGCAGCTTGGCCCTTGGATAATGAATGTGGTTTTGGCTATACAAACATTTATTCTGTACGGTCGCTGGATTACCGACATGCTTACCGGTTATAAAATATATCCTGCTGCAACCATCAAGAGTTTCAACATAAAAACTCATGGTTTTGAGACCGATCATGAGCTTTCGGCAAAGCTGGTAAAAGCTGGGGTGGATATTGTTGAGATTCCCATATCTTATACCCCAAGATCATTGGAAGAGGGAAAAAAGATCCGGGCCATAGATGGTCTTATTGCCATATGGACTTTAATTAAATATCGCTTTGTCGATTAATAAATTAGATCTTTATGGTTGTTATTTAGTGGTCTCTTGGGGTGTTGCTTCTTGCCCAAAAAATAAATATGGCTGCGGTTAAGTTCATAACCACAGCATAGATAAGATTTGGGATTACCACCTGCAGACTACCCAAGAGGATGGTTGCGGTAAATATTCCCACTGCAGCATTTTGTACTCCACACTCCATGGTAATGGCTATCCGCTCTTTAACAGAGAGTTTTGTCATGGTCGCCATAAAAAAACCACAACCCATAACCAGTATATTAAGAAAAAAAGCGACAATGCCAACGGCAAAAAAATGTTCTACCATAGCATCCCATTGGCTGATAAAAGTGGCAGCTACAATGAGTAAAAAAAAGATTATCGCTATGCGGTGGGTAATTGTGACCAACCAGAGCTTGCTATCAGATAAAAAGTGGCGTATCGACATACCCAAAACAACCGGAAAGGTGGTGACAAGAAAGACCTTCAACATCATGGGGGCGATGAGAAAAGGGGTGATCTGCCCGTCTATGGCATAGAGCTGTAGCCCCATACCAACCACCAAAGGTAGTGTGATCATTGCCGCCAAGCTGACAAATGCGGTCAAGGTGATGGAGAGGGCCGCATCACCGTGGGCAAGACGGGTTAACATGTTGGATGTCACTCCCCCTGGGCTAGCTGCGGCAATTATCAAGCCGAGGGAGAGCAGAGGTTCCAGCGACCAGATGGCAACCAAGGTAAAGGCGAGAAGTGGGAGAAGTAAAACCTGGCTTACAACACCAACAAAAACCGCTTTTGGTTGTAGCAGTAGACGTTTAAAGTCTGCTATTTTTAGCTCCATCCCCATTGACAACATGATGAAAGCCAAGCCAATGGGTAAAAATTGTTTTATAATCATCTACTGCTCATGATAGTTAATCTTTATCTAATTGAACCTGGTATAATTCCCGGTCACTTTTTTATAGTACCTTAGAGAAAACCGCGATCATGTCAACAATTCCCGGCAACATTCTAACAGTATGGTGGCAAGCTCTCAGACCAAAAACCCTCACCCTTGCAATTACGCCGGTTTTGGTTGGCAACGCTCTGGCCTATGCCCAACAGGGTTGGCTTTATAGTTTGCCTGTTTTCCTCACTCTTGTTGCTGCAATTGGTGTACAGGTGGGAACCAACCTCTACAACGATGCTGCCGATTTTGAACGGGGAGTTGATGGACCTGATAGAATAGGTCCAGATAGGGTAGTGGCAACTGGTCTGCTCTCTGCCAAAGGTGTCTATAGGGGGGCGCATATCAGTTTTGCTCTGGCCTGGCTGGCAGGTAGCTATCTTATGTGGATGGGTGGGTGGTTCATCTTTTTCCTTGCGCTATTTTCCACACTGGCTGGTTACGCTTATACCGCAGGGCCAAGACCCATCTCTGCAACCCCTTTTGGGGAGTTGACTGTTTTTCTGTTTTTCGGTGTTGCTGCGGTTGTGGGTACGGCCTATTTGCAGACTGGTAATGTTGACCTTCTATCTTTACAGGTTGGAGCTATGGTTGGACTTCCTGCTGCAGGAGTGCTGATGGTCAATAACTATCGCGATGCTGAAAATGATAGCTTGGCAGGGCGTAGAACTCTGGCTATTGTGGCTGGTATTTCTGGTTCTAAAAAAATATTTACCATGTTGATGGTGGCCCCTTATGTTCTGGGTGGTTATGTTGTCTATAGTGGGCATAAGAGTAGCTTTTGGTTTGTTCTGCCTCTGATCACGCTTATCTCAGCCTATTCAATCATAAAATCATTTTGGCTCACTCCACCATCTCCTCTTTTTAATACCATCCTTGCCAACACAGCAAAGCATCAAATGGTGTTTGGGCTGTTGTTGGGTTTGGCATTTGTTCTTTCAAATTTGTATTGAAGAATTTTTCATATTAAAAAGAGGAAAATGATTGGATTTTATTGTAATTATGCTACCCTTAATTTCATTAAAGAGACAATTTTTTACTGGTTACCTTGTTATTGATTATTAACTATAACGAGGAAACTAATTATGCAATTGGCTGTTATTGCAAAAAATACAAATGGTTACGGTGTGTTTTTAGAATAATGCATTAATGGTTGAAGGTTTGATATATTAACATGCCCCTGACATTGCCATTTATTTAAATATACTGTTTGGGAACAAAAACACTGCTGGTATAGTCGCAGTATGAACTTTTAATATTTTTTAATAGCAACATATAGATCAATTGGAGAATTAGATGAGATTGCCCATAAGTTTGAAGGTTTTGGTTATTGGTTTTGCACTGTTGATTCTTGGAGGTTGTAATACAACATCCAGTCAAGATGGATGGTATTATAAAGGCTATTTTCAAAACCATCCCCAAACAGGTAGTAATGAGATTGCCCATGCTGGTACATCCTGTTTTTTCTGTAAGCCAGACCCTTCAGCTGATAAAGATGGAGATGGTGTAGTAGATAGTCAGGATAAATGTCCTACAACACCAAAAAATGTCAAGGTAGACCTTTCTGGCTGCTCGTTGGACAGTGATGGTGATGGGGTCTTAGACCATAAGGACAGATGCCCAAATACATTTGAAAATGTTGCTGTTAACGTTCATGGTTGTGATTTGGATAGCGATGGAGATGGTGTTAACGATGCCCTTGATAGTTGTCCCGAATCCCAGGCAAATATCGAGGTAGATTACAAAGGCTGCCCATTAGATAGCGATGGGGACGGTGTAATTGACTCCCTTGATCAATGTCCCGGAACCGCAGCAACTGTTCAGGTAAACTCCAATGGTTGTTCAGTGGATAGTGATGGTGACATGGTCAACGATTATATTGACAGATGTCCCGGTACTCCTGCTAAAGCTAAAGTTAACGCTTTTGGCTGTTGGGTGGTGGATAACCTCAAATTTAGAAGTGGAAGATCCACAATCAGCCACAGCTCTTCTTCTGCTTTAAGAGATATCGTTGGTATGTTACTGGCAAACCCAGACCTGAAGATTGAGGTACAGGGTCATACAGACAATCAAGGTAGCAGCCGTTTAAACACACGCCTATCCCAATCTCGCGCCCAAGCAGTGGTAGACTATCTCATTGGCCAGGGTATTTCCCCAAGCAGATTGCTACCAAAAGGTTATGGACCAAGCCAACCAATTGCGGATAACTCAACAAGTATTGGTCGCCAAGAAAATCGCCGGGTGGAGCTTAAACCAATTCGGTAGTTTATTGTATAGATAAAGAGAAATAAAATGGCCTCCTGACAAGTGACAGGAGGCCGTTTTTTTTGCATATAAATTCATGTTGTTATGTATATGTTAACTTGTGCGGTTGCTGAGGTTTTATCAACTCTCCATGGCCTTTTTAGGCAGCAACCGTTGTAAAACTATCAGGCCAGCTATTGCAGATAAAAAAGAGCCTATTATGATTCCCAAACGGTAGACAGATGCGTAGCTCTCTATGGTATTTTCAAAGGCTAAAGAGCCGATAAAGAGGCTCATGGTAAATCCAACACCACATAACAGTGACACCCCATATAGGGTAGCCCAGCTGATTCCCCTTGGTAGTTGAGCAAGCCCCAGACGTACACCCAGCCAACATGTGGCAAAAATTCCCAACTGTTTTCCAACAAATAGCCCAAGAATAATGCCAATAGATACCGAACCGAATATATGCCCAGACTCAACCCCATCTAGAGGAACCCCGGCATTGGCAAAAGCAAATATAGGCATGATTCCATAAGCTACAGTTGGTTTTAGATCATGTATCAGCTCTCGCAGCAGAGACCTTCTTTCGGGATATTTGGATTTTAAGGGTATGGAGAAAGCCAATACAACACCAACTAAAGCTGCATGAACTCCCGATTGCAACACGCTCAACCACAACATGATACCCACAAGTACATATGGTGGAATCCGCTGAACTTGCAGATAGTTCATCAAAAACAGAATAAAGGTGAATCCCGCTGCTATTGCCATGGATACCAGAGAGAGATCTGCCGAATAAAACAGGGCGATAATGATAATTGCCCCAAGGTCGTCAAAAATTGCCAGAGCCAAGAGAAATATCTTTAAACTGTTGGCAACTCGGTTGCCAAACAGGGTCAATAACCCCAGAGCAAATGCGATATCTGTTGCCGTGGGTATGGCCCACCCGGCAAGGGTAGTTGGGTTGTGATGGTTATAAAATGTGTATATAAGAGCTGGAACAACCATTCCCCCCACTGCACCAAGCCCCGGCAGGGCGATCTTGTGGAGAGTGGATAGCTCTCCTTCTAAAATATCCTGCTTTATCTCCATGCCAACCAGCAGAAAAAATACTGTCATCAGCCCTTCGTTGATCCACAACAAAATAGGCTTGTTAATAGCGTTGGCTCCTACACTAATTGCTATAGGAGTATCTAGAAGGTTGATATAAAAGCCAGATAGAGAGGAGTTGACCATGATCATGGCAAATAGAGTTGCTAACAGCAGTAACGCTCCCCCGATTTTTTGCTGTTTATGATCACCTTCAATTAGGATTGCTGGTAATTTGTTCCCCATCAGTTGCACCACGAGTTAATTTATAAATTTATTGTTAATATTGTGAATATATGCACACCTATAAAATATCATGCTAAATATATTCTGGTTGACCAAACAACCACATAACTCCAACGAACCATCTTACTTTCGTTTGACCATAAATATATAAAATATATCCAACAAATATTTTTTTGCTGCTATTGTAATGTTCGTTATTTTAGTCAGGATATATGTAATATGATAAGGTTCAGTTACACATCTTGTGAAAAGTCACGCTTCAAGGTAGGGATGCTGAGAGAAGAGCATTTTCTATAAAATAAGGCTCTTTTTAGGGGAATGAAAATATTACAAATTCAGTGCCATGGCGAGCCTGCTCTTGGCAACCCAATAGAAAGCTCACCCTTTTGGGAAATTCGGTTTGACATACTGGCTCTTTTCTACATAAAAGCCTGGTTTCTCTTATTCTAGTGTCCGATATCTTTTTTAATGGAGCCGGATTTTAAAATAATCTGCTCTGCTTCTGTTTCTCTCAAAGAGATCTGATAGCCCCGAATGGTGAATACTTTTGGCTCGTCTAAGGGAGCGGTTTGATCTGCTTGTACTGTTGCTCCTTGTACAAACCCCATCTCTACCAAGCGTTGTTTAAGGGCAAAATCACCCCAGATACCTAAAATTTCTGCTTTGTGACCATATTCAAGTTGGGCAAGAGTTGTGTGTTTGTTATTATCCATTATTATTATTCTCCAAATCACATATAAGACAGATATTTTACCGTTTATCTTTAATCAATTTACAAATATTCAAGGCGGTAAATACCCTCACAAAGACAGACAAAACCAAAATCACTTAAATTTATAGGAGGCAGGGTAGAAATTTTGTTTTTAAAATAGTTGTTACAGTTATCAGCTCCACTCTTCAATGAGCTTAGAATTTTGCACAATCCATCCCTTCAATTATTGATATGTGACCTCTGCTACGGCATCAACCACACAAATAGAGAATGAGAAACGTTTCTGTAATGAGAATGATTATCAATATTATAATACGGGTGTCAAGCCAAAAATACCCACATAACCTTTTTTTATATGATTAATCAGTATTTTTATGTCATTATTCACAACAGAATTTTATGCCAATTTTTAAAGTAACTTTTATTAATTCAGAATTATAATTGAGATATCTAAATCCATTTAGATATCTCAATTACAAATAGAATAGCCTTTTTAAATGGTAACAACTCAGCTTTTTCGCGGATTTATTTGGCTACACCATTGAAAAATATGGTTAATTAGTGGTCTTTTAGCAGTTCTTTTTTGTCAATACAGAGTTTTAGATAATGATATCTATATATAGAAATATAATATTTGTTTGCTCCTTTAATACTTATTTTTTTACCTGTAATATTGACAATATGAAAATTCAACCCTATTGTGTATGTACATAATATAATTAGAAAATTTACATATTATTAACAATAACGGCTTAATTGTAAATATAATCTTAACAGCATAAGGTCTGTTTTATTATCATAAATAACTCTAGGTAATAGATTATTATAAACACATAAAAAGCTCATATATATTAGAGTAGTTCAGGTTGATTTGTATAAAATGCAATATTCCCAAGAATCTGATAAGACAATAAAAAAAAATATATTATACTCAGCAATGGTTTTGGGGCTTTTGTGGTCGGTTCTTGTTATCGCCTCTTTGGTATGGAATGTTTACAATAAAAATTTGGAGACCGAATCTTTAGCAATAAATGCTGCCAATTCAATTTACGATAAAGATAGGGCGTTTCATCTTTGGGCCTCTTCCCATGGTGGGGTATATGTTCCCCCAACTACTCGCACACCGCCAAATCCAGCATTAGAACATATTGAAGATAGGGATGTTGAGACACTTTCTGGTAAAAAACTAACTTTGATGAATCCAGCCTATATGCTGCGCCAATTGATGGATGATTTCCCCGGTCTCTATGGTGTAAGAGGGCGTATTACCAGTTTAGATCCATTAAACTCTCAAAACCGTCCTGATGAATGGGAGGAGGCGGCACTCAAAACTTTGGCTAGCACATCGGCAGATGAGGTGATGAAATTTGTACTGCAAAATGGTGAGCCAGTTTTACGTTTAATGCGTCCCATGTATGTAGAGGAGAGCTGCCTTAAATGTCACGGTCATCAGGCTGGCTATAAACCTGGGGCAAAATATGGTGGTGTGGGAGTTTCGGTTCCCATGACCCCCTACATTGAGCTACAACAAAAATATATTTTAATAATCGGCTGGTCACATGTTTTTCTCTGGTTGTTGGGTGTAGTTGTTATCTGGCTCTACACAAGGTTACAGCTCCAGAGACAGCTAGAGAGAATTGAGGGAGATAAGGCCAATACACTATTGATGGAGCAGCAACAGGTAATTCTATCTCTGTTAAAGTTGGCCATTAACCCGGTTCCTTTAAACCAACTTTTAGAGTCGGTTTTAAAGACCATCTTCTCAATTCCATGGTTGGCTATTTTATCCAAAGGGAGCATATTTCTTGTAGATAAAAAAAGTGATGAACTCCATATGGTGGCACAGCATGGTTTAGCAACTGAACTACTTTCAAAATGCAAATCCATATCTTTTGGTTACTGTTTATGTGGACGGGCTGCTACTAGTAAGGAGATTGTTTTTAAAAGCTCCATTGATAATGAACATGAAGTGCAATTTGCAGGTATTCAGCCCCACGGTCACTACTGTATACCCATTTTGTTTGAGCAAAATTTGCTCGGTGTGCTCAACCTCTATGTACCAGAAAACCATAGCAGGCAGCGTGAGGAAGAGGAGTTTCTTCAGGCTATAGTATCTACTATCGCCATGATTATTAAACATAAACAAGAGGAGGATCTGCTTCTTAGGTTGTCTAGTGCAGTTGAGCAAAGTCCCACCACTGTGATGATTTCTGATATGCAGGGTGTGATTGAGTATGTCAACCCAAAGTTTACCGATGTAACCGGATATACAGCCCAAGAGGTGATTGGTAAAAAACCCAGCATTTTAAAATCTGGAGATAAAAGTCCTGAGGATTATAAAATGCTTTGGCAGGCCATTATGGCAGGTAAGGAGTGGCGAGGTGAGTTTAAAAACCGCAAGAAAAGTGGTGAGCTGTTCTGGGAGTTTGCCTCTATATCACCCATAAGCAATAAAGTTGGTGAAAATACCAGCATCATTGCTATCAAGGAGGATATTACAGAACGTAAGAAAATTGAGAGAAAGATCAGAAGCTCCCTTACATTCCAGACGATCATCAGCCATCTGTTGCGATCGGGCATACTACCACTGACCATTGAGGAGTTGTGTGATTACACCTTGGATCTGGTGCTTACAGTTCCTGGATTTGCCATAGAGGCAAAGGGTGCTGTGTTTATGCGGGATACCGACCTTGATAAAATGGTGCTCAAAAGCCACAGAAACCTATCTGAAGAGTTGATCGCCAAACTTGATCAACAATCTTCTGAAACGGGAGTTTGCAGAATAGCCGCAGCCAACCAAAGGTTCTTTTTTTCTGAGTATATCGAGGGTGGTGAATCTAGCTTATTGGAGATGGCTCCATTTGGTCACTACTGTGTGCCAATTATTTTCAACAATCAAATTCTCGGCATGATAACAATTTATGTTCCCCCCGGTTATCAACGTGAACAGGATGAAGATAACTTTCTAACAACAGTTGCCAATACTGTTGCAAGTATCATTAAACGTAAAGAGGCCGAAGATGAGCTTTTCAAACATCGGGATCATCTAGATAAATTGGTAAAAGTCAGAACTGCCGATCTTGAAAAAGCCAACCAAGCCAAAAGTGAGTTTTTGGCCAATATGAGCCATGAACTCCGTACTCCACTACATGCGGTAATGAGTTTTTCTGAAATGGGTGTACGTAGGATAAACAAACTCATTGATAAAATCGCCACAGCCGATAAGTCAACTGATCTCAAAACACTTGAGGACTCCTTTGGACTCCATCAAACCTTGAATAAGGTCGTCCACTATTCAAGTAGAATAGAGAGCAACGGCAAACAGCTAAGAAGCTTGATAGATAACCTTCTTGATTTGGCTAAATTGGAATCAGGAAAGATAGAATTTAGTTTCCAACTCCATGAGCTGCTAAATATTGTAGATATCGAAAAAGATGGTCTGGAGACCCTGTTCCAAGATAAAGACCTAGAGTTGGATGTAGTTCCCCCTGAAAATAAATTGATGGTCTATTGCGATAATGCAAAAATCAGCCAGGTAGTTCGCAATCTATTTAGCAACGCCATCAAATTTACCCCCGCAGGCAAAAAAATCACTGTTTCGTTTACTGAATCAAACCTTAATGGTGTTCCCATGTCGGTGCTCATGGTTCGTGATGAAGGCACAGGTATACCCCCACAAGAGCTTGAATTGGTGTTTGATAAATTTGCCCAAAGCAGTAGAACAAAAACCCAGGCTGGGGGTACTGGTTTGGGGCTGGCTATCTGTCTGGAAATTGTAACGGCTCACAATGGAACAATTCAGGCAGAGAACAACCCTGATGGGGGATCTCTATTTACGGTGATGCTACCACAACAGGAGCCTGATGATGAATGATACTACTATTGGTATTCATGATATTAAAAACGCCAGGATACTTGTGGTAGATGACAAACCTGATAACCTGGATATCCTGGTTGATCAATTGGAAGAGTTTGGCTATTCCAAAGTAGTCAGTACAACGGATCCCACTAAAGCTGTGCATCTTTTTGCCCAGCGTGATTTTGACTTGGTGTTACTGGATATCATGATGCCGGTAATGAACGGCTTTGAGGTGATGGATCGGTTTAAAAAAACCAACAAAATTGTTCCTATCATAGTTCTTACCGCCCTTCAAGATAAACCCACAAGATTGCGAGCGTTTAATGCCGGAGCAAAAGATTTTCTCACCAAGCCATTTGATTCTGAAGAGGTTATGGCAAGAGTAAGAAACCTCCTTGAGGCCCATCTGGCCCAGAGCAGGTTATCTTCTTTTAATCATCTTTTGTGGCAGCAGGTAGAAGAACGGACCCATGAACTATCGTTAAAAAATGAGGAGCTGGTTGAAACACAGCTGCAGGTGGTTCATCGTCTAGGACGAGCTGGTGAGTTTAGAGATAGTAAAACAGGACTTCATGTTATTCGCATGAGCCACTATTCTCATCTACTGGGAAAGGCATGTGGCATGAGTGAAGAGGATAATTTTTTGTTGCTACATGCAGCCTCCATGCACGATATTGGCAAGATAGGCGTACCCGACAGTATTTTACTTAAACCTGATAAACTTGATGCAAAAGAGTGGGAGATAATGAAGCAGCACTGTGCAATAGGTGCCGATATAATTGGAAAACATCAATCCAAACTCCTGGAAATGGCACGGGTTATTGCCCTTACCCACCATGAAAAATGGAATGGTCAGGGATATCCTAATGGTATAAAAGGAGAAAATATTCCACTAATAGGCAGAGTTGTAGCTGTTACTGATGTCTTTGATGCATTAACCTCTGTACGTCCTTATAAAGATCCCTGGCCGTTAAAAAGGGTAATATCGTTGATTAAAGAGGAGAGCGGAAACCATTTTGATCCTAAGTTGGTTGAGGATTTTCTTGGCATATTAGATGATATCATGGTAATCAAAGAACGTTACCGGGATACCATAGATGGAGATTAGGTAAGGTGAGTAAAGACTTTCATAATATTGTTTTGATCGTTGACGATGACGATTCTAACAGAGAAATTTTAGAGGACTCGTTGGAAGATGAGGGGTATCAGACCTCAGTGGCCAAAGATGGGGACGAGGCTTTGGAGATGTTGCAATCCAAACCTCAACAATATGGTACTGTTCTTCTAGACCGCATGATGCCAAAAATGAATGGTATGGAAGTTCTGCGCTCTATGAAGAAGGATGAGGAGTTGTGTCGTATTCCTGTTATTTTGCAAACCGCCAATGCTCTTTTAGAAGAGAGACTTGAGGGGATGCGAGCTGGTGCTTGGCAGTACATTACCAAACCATTTGAAATTCAGGAGGTTCTTGTTGCAGTTAATGTAGCAATGAGCCACTACAGAGATTATAAATCTTTAGAAAAAAAGGTGGAGGATAAATCCAAACCTCAATTTACCATGACTGCTGGTAGCTATGAGATAATCTCCCGTCACGACATTCATGATCTGGCCTCCACACTATCTTTAATCTGCCCCGACCCAGGTCGTGTTTTGCTGGGGTTGGTTGAACTCATAAACAACGCAATTGAACACGGTAATTTAGGTATAACCTACGCTGAAAAAAAAGAGTGGCTTAAATCTGGAACATGGGATGATAACTTCCAAAAACGTCTGCGAATGGATGGCAATGCAGAAAAAAAAGTCTGTGTCGATTTTAAGCTAACTTCAAAAGAGGTACAGTTTAACATAAGGGATGAAGGTAACGGCTTTAAATGGAAAGACTATATGGATTTTGATTCCAAACGGGCCCTGGATCCAAATGGTAGAGGTATAGCAATGGCCCGAGCCATTAGTTTTGATAAGATTGACTATTCTGACAGTGGCAACGAAGTTATTGCCACTATTGATATATAAATGTATAAATACTTGATGTTAAACAAATAAACACTGTTTACATTGCTCTTGAAAATTCATTAAATTTATAGCCCTCTTCCCCTTAACTAAGTGGATGGAGAAAAAGAGGGCCATATATTGTTACTGCTGTTTCTAGGTTTATCCTGCTGGAACTACGGGAGCATGGATATCAACACGCATGGTAGTTTTGTTTTCAGAACTGTCACAATCCAACTCTGGGTATAGTTCATAGTTAACAGCCTGTACCGTTTGGTGGCCCTGTTGGTGGATCCATTGGTATAGTTTGCCCCATGCAGCCTGGAACCCTTCACTGTTCATGGCGACATCTTCTGACAAGACAGCATATGTACCACTGGGAACAGATTGATATTGGATATCAGTATGGCTATCTTCTGAAAAGCCCTCCGGCAGAATAAAACCTGCATCCATACGACATTGATCGGCCGGAACTTGTGCCGGATCATCCCAGTATAGCCCAATCATTTGCACCCCTTTTGCCAGGTTGTGTTCTGCCATCCATTTGTGCATTTTCCCCCAATTTTCTATCATTCCCGGTGAGCCGTAAGGCCCTACATAGCGCATACCCCCCATACGCAGTTCAGGACAATTTTTTACCTCGATACCCATGATAATAACCCCTAAAAAAAATTTATCTGTATTTGTTTATGTAACATCAACACTACCACAACAGCCAAAAAGCTTAAACTCGTATTGTTGGTAGTTAGTTGAGAATACCAAGGTAGTGGTAGATAGATTGTTATAAATTTAACCATTTTTCATTAAATTATTGCTATATATGGTATCATGGAAGTGGCTATGATGGGGAACGGAACTACGATTTAATCAAGATATTTTTATTTATATATCTCTTAAACTGAATCAAAAGGATAGTGTTATGAATATCCAATCTACTACTTTCGGTTCAATAACAATAGGTGATACTACCTATGACCATGATGTTGTTATCCGTCTGGATGGACAGATTATAAAGCGCAAGAAAAAATTATCGAAACAGCAGTATGGAACCTCCCATATTCTTTCTGTAGATGAGATGCGTTTTGTCTATGAAAATGGCTGTGACTCATTGATCATCGGTTGTGGTCAGTATGGTCGGGTTAAACTTTCAGACGAAGCAGCGCATTTTTTAGATAGCCAGAACTGTACGGTTATCTCCTATCCAACCCCACAAGCTGCTGAGTTTTATAATACCCAGACTGAACATAAAAATTGTATTGCTCTTTTCCATGTGACCTGTTGATGTGACTGTTATGGATTTTGAACCAGCCTATCTAGGATTGATTCGTACGGGGGAGCTACAAGAGCGGGTTATAAAGGCCCAGGCCCATATGGAGAGCTGCGATCTTTGCGCTCGAAACTGTCACATCAACCGTCTTGAAACAGAACGGGGTGCATGCTGACAACTGCTGTTTCTAGGTTTAAGGCCAGCAGGTTTGCTGGCCTTGATGAGGAGCTAAATAATGGTGATTTTCGCCAAACTGTTGAATTGGCGCTAAAATTGGGATTAAACCGCCTTGACCAACGAAGGTTGGGTTGGAAAATAAGCTGGTGATAAATTTGAAAAGTTGGCAAAACATTTCCCGTTTTCTAGATGGAAAGCTATTTGTATTTCTGTTAATTGCATTGGTGGCTGCCATGTTTCTTCCTATCGCAACAAAAATGCCCGGTATCTCTCACAGTGGGTCGCAACCTGCTTTAAGCAGTGCTGAAAAGATAACCATGGAACGTTTAAAACGTGATGTCGCGATATTGGCTTTTGAGATAGGGGAGCGAAATATCTGGTATAAAGATGAGCTTAAAGCCGCAGCCCAATATATAAATGGAGAATTTATAAAAGCTGGATACTCGCCCCAGAGCCAACACTACACTGCTCGTGGAGTTGAAGTTGAAAATATCTATGCCATAAAGCCAGGAAATTCAAAAGCTGATGAGGTGGTGGTTGTGGGTGGGCACTATGATTCTGTACTTGGTTCACCCGGTGCTAACGATAACGCTAGCGGAACCGCAGCGGTACTGGAGTTAGCCCGATTACTTGCTGATAAACCTTTAGCTAAAACCATCCATTTTGTCACCTTTGTCAATGAGGAGCCGCCTTTTTTCAAAAAGTCTGATATGGGCAGTCTGGTCTATGCTAAAGAGCTTAATAAAAGGGGGGTGAAAGTATCGGCAATGTTATCTTTGGAGACCATTGGTTACTATTCCCAAAAGCCAAGCTCCCAACGTTTTCCTTTTCCCTTGGGTTTTTTCTATCCCGAAACCGGAAACTTCATCGGCTTTGTCGCCAACACATCATCAAAAGGGTTGCTTGAGCAGGCCATATCTACATTTAGAGCAACAACCCCTTTTCCCTCTGAAGGTGTGGCAGCACCAGCCTGGGTTATGGGTATAGATTGGTCGGATCAGTGGGCATTTTGGAAACAGGGCTACCCAGCCTTGATGATTACCGACACCGCCCCTTA
Organism: Magnetococcales bacterium; assembly: GCA_015232405.1. Classification (GTDB taxonomy): domain Bacteria; phylum Pseudomonadota; class Magnetococcia; order Magnetococcales; family JADFYX01. Next base: position 40,677 of record JADFZS010000016.1, read on the forward strand.
TCGCTATCCACAATACCACTCAGCCACAGACCTACCGGATAAGATCAGCTATGAATCATACTCCCGTGTGGTAACGGGTCTTGGAAGTGTGGTTACGGATCTTGCCAACAGATAATAAAAGAGGGGTATAAAAATTATGAAACCAAATGGGGAGCTGTCATGCCGATCTTGATACACGCCATTAAATATCTAGCTACCGGGTTTGCTATCTCTCTGGTCACCCTTTTATATCCGGTGCTCTATATTTTTCAGGATAATATGCTGTTTTTCCCCCGGCCTCTAGCACCTGCATCTAAACAGATACTACAACATCAACATCCAGGTGGTATGGTCAATCTGCAAACAGTTGATAAAATTAATTTACAGGGATGGATGGTCAACACCCCCAAGAGGGGCAAAAAACCTATTATGCTTTATTTTGGTGGTAACGCCGAGGAGGTATCAAGTTTTCTTCTAACTGTCGCTCCCAAGTATCCTGAGTGGGTGATTATGGCAGTAAACTATCGTGGTTATGGAGAGAGTGGGGGAGAGCCAAGTGAAAAAGCTCTCTATAGCGATGCCCTTTTAGCTTATGACTGGGTGGTTGCGCAGCCGGGGATAGATGGTGATAGGGTGGTGGTTATGGGTAGAAGTCTGGGTTCTGGGGTTGCGGTCTATCTGGCGGCCCAACGTAAGGTGGCTGGTACTATTTTGGTCTCTCCCTACGATAGCATCAAAAATATCGCCCAGGATATCTATCCATATGTTCCTGTTGCTCTTTTATTAAAACACCCCTTTAAAGCCAGTAGTTATGCTCCGACCATCAAGGTTCCACTACTGGCTATCATTGCCGATGGCGATCAGGTCATACCCAACCGCTACTCCCGAGGGCTGATTGCCAAATGGGGTGGCCCTCATCAGTTAAAAAAAATTAATAATGTGGGGCATAATACAATATCCTCTGGGGTTGGCTACTATAAAACCATCGCTGATTATTTAGCAGCTGTCGCCAAATAGCTGTTCATGCCAGAAATATATCAATTGTCTTGAACACGCTTGCTCAACTGCTCTGTGACCACTACTGGCGATTGTTACTACATGTCCATCATCCTCTAGAAATCCCCTGGCAACAGCCTGGCTGACTAGCTCATCATCAACCTTATTAAGTCCAATTATATAATCGGTCCAAAGCTGTACCAATGAGGCAAAGTAGCGAAAAAAGAAACGATACTATAGCGTTTGATCTTTTTTTGTAGGATGGTAAGTTAATAGCAATTAATTAAGTAAATTGGGTTGATTTGCTTTATTAAGTGATAAACAAAGGAGAGTAAAAAATAATGTCGCGACTTATTCACTATATTGAGGATATGTCTTTTCAAGGCAAATTGAAGGTTGGATTTAGCATTTTGCTGGTTGCTTTTACCATCTTTGCCGTCGCCATGTTTGATATTGTCAAGGAACTGGAGAGTAGCAACAGATGGGTTCACCACACTGAAAAGGTGATTGGCAAGGCCAACAAACTGATGAAGTTGCTGGTGGATATGGAGACAGGACAACGGGGTTTTCTAATTGTTGGTAAAGAGAGTTTTTTGGAACCATTCAACAAAGGTCAGGCCGATTTTGAAAATCAAATACATGAATTAAAAAGATTGGTATCTGATAATCCGGCTCAGGTGGCGATTTTAGAAAGAGTGGATGATCTTTCCCACACATGGCGCAGTAAGGCAGCCAATGTACAAATTTCCAAACGCCGAGAGATCGATATAAACACTGACGGGATGAAAGATATAATCGCTCTGGTAGAGGCAGAAACCGGAAAACAGCTCATGGACCAGATGCGTACAATTATCAAAAAGTTTATAGAGGTGGAACAGCTGCTAATAGCTGAGCGGTTGGAGCTATCCCGTCAAACGGAAGCTACTGCCGAGACAGTAGCTCTAGGAGGGGCGTTACTGACTTTGGCAACAGGTCTGTTGATTCTTCTTTTGGTGGATCGTGCAACTGCTCCTCTGCATAAACTTACTGCAACCATGATGGATATTGCCAAGGCTGGGGATTATACCCGTCGGGTGGAGGTCTCAGGGTTGACAGAGGTTGTGCGCATTGCTGATGTGTTCAACATAATGTCGCAAAATACCGAAGAGCAGGTCTGGCTGAAAAAGTTTGCCTCTGAACTCTCCGGTCTACTCCAAGAGGTTGAGAACCCAACACAACTTACCCAACAGCTCATTTCCAGGCTCGGGGATCTTCTTCAAGTGGGTTTTGCAGGGTTCTACCTGCAAAACAGAGAGAACGGTCGTTATGAACTAACAGGTCGTTATCGTTACAACGAACCCAAGCACTCTAAAACTTCCTATGCTTCCGGTGAGGGGTTGGTTGGTCAGTGCGCCTTGGAAAACCGAACCATGATTATAAAGGATATACCCAAAGATTATTTTAATATCCATTCTGGTCTGGGGGAGGCTCTCCCCAATACCATCATGGCTGTTCCTGTGACCTATCAAGGGCAGGTTTTTGGTGTTTTGGAGTTTGCAACTTTTGGTGATTTTACCTCCATTCAACAGGCTTTGGTAGATGAGCAGGTTCCCAATGTGGGGTTGGGACTGCAGAGTTTACAGCGTCGTCAACAGACCCAAGAGCTATTGGAAAAAACCCAGATTCAAGCAGAAGAGTTGCAAGTACGTGAGGAGGAGTTGAGGGATAACAACGCCCTGTTAGAAAGACAGGCCCAAGAGCTGGAACATAGCCAAACTGCTGTTGAGGAGAGAAACGAAAAACTACAAATCCAGCAAGAGGAGCTAAGGGTGGCTAACGAGGAGTTGGAGGAGAAGGCCCAAGATCTCTTTGCCTCCCGTGGCATGTTGGAGACAAAAAACCAAGCGTTGGGTGATGCCAAGAAAGAGCTGGAGCGACGTGCAGAAGAGCTTGCTATCTCCAGTAAATATAAATCAGAGTTTCTTGCCAATATGTCCCATGAGCTGCGCACACCTTTGAATAGCCTTTTGATTCTATCAAAAATGTTGGCAGATAATAAAACTGGCAACCTTACTGAAAAGCAGGTTGATTTTGCTGTAACTATTAATGATTCGGGCAGCGATCTTTTGTTATTGATCAACGAAATACTCGATCTTTCCAAAATCGAGTCGGGCAAGATGGAGCTTTTTGTCGAACCTATAAATGTTGCTGATTTTGTCGCCGGATTAAAACGCAAATTTGCCCCTGTAGCAGCAAATAAGGAGATAGAGTTTGCGATTAAATTTGACCAGGCCCCAGCTAAATTACGTAGCGATAGCCAAAAATTGGAGCAGGTGATCAAAAATCTTCTCTCCAACGCCCTAAAGTTTACCAAACAGGGTAAGGTATCTCTACAAATAGCCTCGGTTGCCGATGATATCCAGTTGAAAACTCCTGGTTTAACCATTAAAAAGCCACTTGCTTTTACCGTTACCGATACCGGAATAGGCATACCAGCAGAGAAACGCAAAACAATTTTTGAAGCTTTTCAACAGGTAGATGGCTCCACCAGCCGCAATTATGGCGGTACGGGGCTGGGACTTTCTATTTCTAGAGAGCTGACAAAGCTTCTTGGTGGTGAAATCCAGATTGAGAGTGATCTAGGTGTAGGTAGCACATTCAGCCTTATTATTCCCACAGAGTTAAAGGAGATATTGCCGATTCCCAAAGAGAATGTGGTAGAGTCATTTACTTCTGATGTTACAGCCAATAGTGATAGTGATGATGATGGCAACAGTTTAGCTACGTCTGCCTTAAGTACTCCTGATAAATCCTCAACTGTGGCCTTACCTTATAAAGCACCATCTACCGTCTCTAAACAACAAGCCCCAGATGATCGACATGAACTAAAGCCGGGGGATCGTTCCATCCTGATTATTGAAGATGATGTCCGTTTTTCCAGGATAGTTGCCGATGTTGCCCGTGAGCGGGGATTTAGTATTTTACTTGCCGAAGATGGAACCACAGGTCTGCATTTTGCCGATTTTTATCAACCAAGTGGAATTGTGCTCGATATAGGGTTGCCGGGTATGGACGGCTGGCGTGTTATGGAGCATCTAAAAAACAGTGCAAAAACCCGTCATATTCCGGTCCATTTCATGTCATCTAATGATAGCTCTTTAGATGCCATGAAAAGGGGGGCTATAGGTTTTCTAACCAAACCAGTCAGCATGGGTGAAATGGAGCTGGCCTTTAGTCGCATTGAGGATATGATCGACCGCCCGGTGAAGCGCCTGTTACTGGTAGAGGATGATCCTGTGCAACTCAAGAGTTTGTGTGAACTCATCGGTAATGGTGATGTCCAAACAGTTGTGGCAGAGTCTGGTAAAAAAGCCGAACAGCTCCTGGCAAAAGAGCTGTTTGACTGTATTGTTCTGGATATTGGACTACCGGATATGGACGGTTTGGATTTGCTGGAAAAACTGCGCACCCGTGATGGCAAACGAGGTATCCCGGTGGTGGTCTATACCGGTAAGGAGCTAGAGCCACAGGAACGTGCAACTTTGGACCACTATGCCCAGAGTATAATAATAAAAGATGTCCGCTCCCCTGAGCGGTTGCTGGATGATACCGCCCTGTTTTTACATCGTGTGGAGTCGGAACTACCAGAAGAGCAGCGACGTATTATTCGTATGTTACACGATGCTGACTCTTTGTTTGCCGGACGTAAGATATTGGTGGTTGATGATGATATGCGCAATACATTTTCTCTCTCAGCAATTTTACAGGAGAAGGAGATGGAGGTTTTGACCGCTGGCAATGGTGAAGAGGCGTTGGAGCAACTGGAATCTGATCCTGATGTTGCCATTGTTTTAATGGATATCATGATGCCGGGAATGGACGGTTATGAAGCAACCAGGAAGATACGTGAACAGCAATGTTTTGCCGACCTGCCAGTGATTGCCCTGACTGCCAAGGCAATGAAGGGTGATCGTGCTTTATGTATAGAGGCAGGGGCCAACGACTATCTGGCAAAACCGGTGGATACCGATAAGCTACTGTCGATGATGCGTGTTTGGTTGTATCGATGACCAAGGAGGCGGCCCAGAGGCTGGAGATAGAACTACTGTTTGAGGCTCTCTATCGCTGTTATGGATATGATTTTCGCAGTTACTCCTTTGAGTCGGCATCTCGGCGTGTGCTGCGTCGGGTAGGCATGGACGGGCTAGGCTCAATATCTGAGCTACAGCATCAGATACTATACAATGAAAATGCTGCGGATAGACTCCTCCAGGATCTCTCAATCAATGTCACTGAGATATTTCGTGATCCTCTCTTTTATCTGACACTCAGACAACAGGTTTTGCCCCTGCTGGATGAATATGAACACCTCAAAATCTGGCATGCTGGTTGTGCCACCGGAGAGGAGGTCTATTCAATGGCTATCATGTTATCAGAAGAGGGATATTTTCCACGCAGCAACCTGTACGCTACCGATTTTAATAATGTGGCTCTTGATAAGGCAAAAAGCGGTATTTTTCCCTTGGAGCAGATGCGCCTCTATAGTAAAAACTACCAGGCTGCCGGAGGAAAAAGATCTTTTGCCGACTATTATCACGCCAACTATAACAGTGCTGTTATGAAAGGCAGCTTAAAAGAACGCACCCTATTTGCCAACCACAATCTAGCCACCGATTCATCCTTTGGCGAGATGCAGATGATAGTATGTCGAAATGTATTGATCTATTTTGATAAAAAACTACAAGATCGTGTATTCAACCTTTTTGCTGACAGTCTGTGCGAAGGTGGTATTCTCTGCCTGGGTTCCCACGAAACCATCAAATTAAGCACTCTATCACGACGGTTTGAAACAATATCTGGTGACCAGAGGATCTATCGTAAAAAATGGTAGTGTTATTGGCAAAAAAAACTATTTTTCGCATGGGTTGATAAAATGTAGCCAGCGGCAATGTTGTGTAGAGGGTAATATAAAAAATGCTGACCAAGGCACTATGGTTGAACCATGGTCTGGTAGAGATTGTCGTATTGTATAGAGTTTTTGTACAAGGCTAAGGTGCTGAACCTGGTATGACAGTTTAAATCTATCCGTAGCTTTGATAATTGAAGCGGATTGACGAAAAAGAGGTTGGTATACTAAACTAGCGGCTATGACCCTACCTAAACCAGAAATATTGATAGTTGATGACCGAAAAGAGAACCTTATTGCCCTAGAAGCGCTTTTGGAAGATTGCGATGCTGTGGTTAAAAAGGCATTTTCAGGAAATGAAGCGCTATCTTTAACTCTAAAACATAACTTTGCCCTTGTCTTGCTTGATGTACAGATGCCGGGGATGGATGGCTTTGAAGTGGCAGAGTTGATGCGTCTCAATGCTCGCACAAAGCATATTCCCATTATTTTTGTTACCGCAATCAGCAAAAAACAGACACATATCTTCAAGGGGTATGAGTCGGGTGCTGTAGATTACCTACCCAAACCCATTGAACCTCTTATACTGCGTAGTAAGGTCAAGATATTTCTAGATCTCTGGCGACAACAGCAGAAACTCAACATTGTTATAGCAGAAAGCACCAAACTGGCTACGGAACTTAGCATAGCAAAAAAAGAGGCAGAGGCGGCCAACAGGGCGAAAACGGAATTTCTTGCTACCATGAGCCATGATATCCGTACTCCCATGAATGCCATACTCGGCATGGGAGAGGTTTTACAGGAGAGTGGGCTTACCTCTGAGCAGAGCCATGCTTTAAAAGTATTAAACAGTGCTGGAAGCAACCTGCTCACCTTGATCAATGATATTCTCGACCTTTCAAAAGTTGAAGCAGGCCAGTTACGGATGGAGAGTATCCCTTTTGATCTTCATGAGCTGACGTTAAGCACCGGGCAGATACTTCTACACAAAGCCCAAGCCAAAAAAATTGGTTTAAATGTGCATAACAATAGCGATTGCCCACGCTATGTCATGGGTGATCCTGGTCGTTTGCGACAGGTATTGCTTAATCTAATTGGTAATGCAGTGAAATTTACCGATATTGGTAGGGTGTCCCTGACAGTTGAACCATTTGGTAAAGATACCATCAGGTTTACCGTCACCGATACCGGTATAGGTATTTCAGAAGGCCATCTCAAGAGAATTTTCGATCCCTTCCGACAGGCAGAAGATTCAACCACACGTCGCTTTGGCGGTACTGGACTTGGCCTTTCAATCTGTCAACGTTTGGTGCAAGCCATGGGTGGTGATATTACTGTGGAGAGCAACAAGGATAAAGGGAGTGCTTTTCAATTTACCGCTCTTCTTGCTGAGGCAGAAGATGTTCCCGTGGTTGATGAGCAGATCCAAGATACCCCCCAAACCCCTGGCCCCACCCAAAAAGCACCGTTGAATATCCTGCTGGTAGATGATGTCGAGGAGAACCGCATGGTGATCTCATCTTTTCTCAACCAGACCAATAATCAAATCACCGAGGTGGTCAATGGAGAAGAGGCGGTTCAGGAGTTTATATCCGGCAGTTACGATCTGGTTTTGATGGATATGCAAATGCCGGTTTTAGACGGCTTTAATGCCACCCAACGAATAAGAGCCTGGGAAAAAAACCAACAACGCCAACCCACCCAGATAATAGCCCTCACAGCTAGTGCCATGCGGGAGGATATGGAAAAAACAATACAGGCTGGTTGCGACAAACATCTATCAAAACCGATAAAAAAAGCCCACTTGCTGGATGTAATAAACAGACTACCCATCTCCCAACCCCAACCATAAGTTAAATCCGTTTGTAGGAGTTTAAAATGTCAGGTGGTCAGTTACATTTATTGCGCCAGCGGCGGCTATTGCCTCTATTTATAACCCAGTTTTTGGGTGCCCTTAACGATAACGTCTTTAAAAACGCCTTGGTGATGCTCATTACCTACCGCATTGCTACCCAGAGTGGGCAAAACAGTCAGATGTTGGTTACCATGGCTGCTGGTATTTTTATTTTTCCTTTTTTCCTCTTTTCAGCCATCGCCGGACAACTTGCCGACCGTATGGAAAAATCGTTGTTGATTAGGCGAATAAAATTAACTGAGGTGGGGGTTATGGTTTTAGGTGGGGTGGCTCTGTTGATGGCTGATGTTTGGTATCTGCTGTTTGTCCTGTTTTTGATGGGTAGCCAGTCGGCTTTTTTCGGCCCGGTAAAATATGCAATCCTGCCGGACCACCTAAACAAAGATGAGTTGATTGGCGGCAACGCCTTGGTGGAGGCAGGTACTTTTCTTGCCATCCTGCTAGGAACCATTGTTGGAGGGTTGACTGTTCTCTCCGCAGGTGGAACAGAGCTTGTCGCCTTTGTTGTAATTGCTCTTGCTGTGGCCGGTTGGTTGGCAAGTCGCTTTATTCCAACCACACCCATTGCCGATCCTGGCCTCTTATTGGAAAAAAATATTGTGGTTGGTATCTGGCACATCATGAAACAGACTGCCCAGGGGCGTGATGTTTTCCTCTCTATACTTGGTATCTCATGGTTTTGGCTGGTTGGAGCCACCTATCTTGCCCAATTTCCCACTTTGGCTAAAGATTTTATCGGTGGTAATGAGCAGGTGGTAACTCTTTTTCTCACCATTTTTTCTGTTGGTATCGGTATAGGCTCTCTGCTTTGCAACAGGTTGTTGAAGGGTGAGGTCAGTTCCCGATTTGTTCCTGTGGCGGCTCTGGGTATGGCTCTCTTTGCCTTGGATCTGGTCTATGCAATAAATCATGTGGTAACTCTAAAAGGTGAGCTTGTTGGGGTTGTTCTTTTTTTGGAGCATGGAGCCAACTGGCGTATTATAGCTGATCTACTTTTTATATCAATAAGTGGTGGCATCTACATAGTTCCCCTCTACACCATAATGCAGAGCCGTAGCCCCGGTTCCGTCCGCTCCCGGATCATCGCCGGAAACAACATAATGAACGCCCTGTTCATGGTGGCCTCAGCCCTTATCACCCTGGCTCTCTTGGGTAGTGGCTTTAGTGTTACCGATGTTTTTATGTTTGTGGCTATCGCCAATATTCTTGTTGCAGTTTATATACGAACACTGTAGCCATGGGGCACAAAAAAACCCCGTGGTATACCACGGGGTTTTAAAATTGCTTTGATGCTTAATGGTATGAGAGAATAATCCGCTCTACCATTGAACTCTCACCTCGCGAGGCTTTTTATCGTCGGCCTGTTCTATGGTGAAGGTCATCTGTTTGTGTTTTAGCTTTTGCCCTGTCTTGGGGATATCACCTGCCAGCTCCATGAGAAATCCACTTAGTGTCTCATAGGGACCATCTGGTATTTCAATACCCCAGTCCTCTTTCAAGGCAATAAGATCAATTCTTGAGTTGACGATATAGTGATTATCTTCCACCCGTTTGACAAAATCTTCAGTGACGTCATCGCTTTTGTCGTACTCATCTTCAATTTCACCAACGATCCGTTCCATGATATCTTCCAGGGTGATTATACCCTCAGCTGCACCATATTCATCAATCATAACCGCCATGCGTTCGCCAGAGCTACGGAACTCTTCTAAAAGGGCTTCAATGCTTTTTGAGGGCGATACATAGCGGATTTGCTTAACGCACTCCTCAATTGACTTCTCTGGGGATTCGCCCATGCAATCATTGGCATGGAATATACCGACAATTTGGTAAGCCTGCCCTTTGAATACTGGCAATCTTAGATGTGATTTTTCCCAGGAAATCTGTTTGGCCTCACCAAAGGTAATGGTGGTGGGAATGGAAACAACATCAATAAGAGGTATGGCAATATCCCTTACTTTGGTTTCGCCAAAGTTAAACATCCGGCGGATCATGGTTTTTTCCACTGCTTGCACATCACCTTGTGAAGCTGGCATCTGCATCATGATATCGATCTCTTTACGCAGGGTATTGGGGATGTGACCATCTTTACCAGCCAAGCGTGTCAAGAAACGGGTGATGGCACTGAAAACCACCAAAATGGGATAGAATAAAAATGAGACCCCTTTTAGAATAAAGATGATTTTGGGGGTGATAGTGTCAGCCTTTTGCTGGAAGATACTCTTTGGCACAATCTCACCAAAAACCCAGATAAGCGGGGCAGCAATGGCAATGGCAACCCAGCTGTTCTCTTTGCCAAAAAGCTGAACAGCCAACAGGGTAGCTAGGGTTGTGTTGGTAACAATGGCAATGTTGGTACCTACCAAAGTAGTGGAAAGTAGCCACTCTGGCTTTTCCAACATTTTCAGTGCCAACTTAGCACCTTTGTCACCTTTGGCAGCTCTGTGGCGTAGTTTCATGCGATCAGCACTGACAACACCAATTTCAGAACCGGAGAAAAATGCCTCCATCATGAGACAAAGAAGCATTAGAGCTAATATTATTGGAATATCCATCTGATATGTTTTTCCTCGTGTTTAATTAAATATTATGGGGCGATCTAATGTGTTACTACCACTTCATCAGCGGCGGCAGCAACTGGCTCTACTTCGCCAGAATCATTTTGATCCTCTTGATCTTCTGGTTCTGACTGAATCTCCTGACGACACTCGATTTCTATAATTCGGTTGTCAGAAACTTTCTTGACCGTATACTGCCAGCCATCAGAATGGGTCATGGCCCCTTCGTCAGGAAGCTCCCCAAATTTATGAAATAGCCAGCCACCCATTGTTTTTGCTTCACTGAGTGGTATTGCCATATTCATAGAGCTATTAAATTTGGCAATGGACATTTCGCCATCCACAATAATTATGGAGTCGCCATCGGGATTCATGGTGCTTTCATTTGACATATCAGGAATATGAATCAGAGAGCCAAAGATGGCACTGAGAAGGTCATCCATGGTTATCAAGCCTATGACACCACCAAACTCATCCAAAACCATGGCAATGGAGCGACGTTTTTTACGAAACAGGAAAAACAGGTCGGTTACAGACTTTGTTTTTGGCACAAACATCGGTTTGCGTAAAAGAGACAACAACCCCTCTTTATCCAAAGAATCAACATCTATTTTTGGGTCCATCAAATCACGAACATGAAGGATGCCAATAATTGCATCTTGTTTCTTTTTATAAATAGGAATACGGGTTAACGGTGATGACTGCAGTGTATCCATAATCTTGTCAACGGGTGTGTCGATGTTGAGTGTCAACACGTTGGAGCGTGGAGTCATCAGATCCAAAACGGATTTGTTGCCAAAATCAAAAATATTATCGATAAACTGCCTCTCATTTTTGTCCAGCACTCCCTCATCGGCTGCCTGAACCGCCAATGTACGAACCATATCCTCTGTGATGATATTTCCTTTAGAACGCTCTTTACCAATTATCATTGTTGTTAGACTGTCGGCTATATACCGTATTGTGATACGTACCGGGCCGATGGCTTTGGCAAATATTTCCAGTAGCGGAGATACCACTGATGCAAAACGGATATTGTGCTTCATTGCAATGGTTTTGGGGGTGATCTCACCAAACAGCAAGAGGATGGGCAGCATAATAAATATGTTGACCCACCATTTTTCTTCTCCACCCATCAATTGCATAACAAGTGTTGCAGAAATAACCGATGCAGAGACATTGACCAGCTCATTGCCGATCAAAATTGTGACGATTAATCGTCGCGGTTCATTTAATAGACGGCGAATCAGTCCTGATTGCGGGTTTTGGTCCCTCTCCATCTGTTCTAGCTGTGTCTGGTTCAGTGAAAACAGTGCTGTTTCTGAACCAGAGAAAAAACCTGACAGTCCCAACAGAGCTACAAATAGGATTAATTCAATAAGGATTACTGGGTCCATAGTGTTTACTCGATTCTCCTTTTACATAAGTGATAAGCAAAAAAGCCAAGAGAAGCTGGATTAAAAATTCAACTACCAAGCTGGATTAAAAATTCAACATAACCTGGAAACGGGACAATCCATTTCAAATTGTCTTGCCCGACATACTAATACCCCAACCTGAATCTAAATTGAATGGTTTGCTGTTTTTAACTGAATTATTGTCACTTTTTTTGCAAAAAATTTATATTTATATTGCTACCTGTAAAAAATTCAACATGTTTTCAATAAGATAAATTTTTTATAAAAAAAATGACAAACCATTCAATTTCGATTCAGCTTTAAAATATATTCTTAAAGCTCAATATATTTGTTTAAGTTGCAAATGGCCATGGAGTTCTGAATATTGAAAATTGACATTAAAGCGAAAAACAGCCTTTTGGCTATATCCAGCAACTGTTTGTTGTTTGGTTTTGGAAGAAAAGAGAAAAAATTTAAAAATATTGCCACCAATTTGATTGGACCTGTTATGAACGAATTGGAGGTTTTTTTACAAAACCGCTCCATATCCAACCTGTCTATACAACCAGCCTGAAAGTTGCTCAGTTTGTTGAGTAGGGTTCTCTTGGTTATTGGAACTAAAAAATCATTATGAATGGTTGTATAAGGAGATAGTATTATGAACTCCATGGGAAAATGGGCTTTGCGGAAGTTAGCTGCATCGGGACGGGATCTCTTCCCTATAATCGTTGTGGTTGCCGGATTTCAATTATTTGTCTTGCAACAGCCAGTCCCGGATTTTCTGGGAGTTGTCATCGGAACCCTTTTGGTGCTGTTTGGCCTCACACTTTTTATGCAGGGACTAGATGCCGGACTCTTCCCCATCGGCGAGAGCATGGCAATATCATTTGCCCGCAAAGGGAGCATAGTATGGTTATTGATATTCAGCTTTGCCCTGGGGTTTTCAACAACTGTTGCCGAACCTGCCTTGATAGCTGTTGCCAAAGAGGCGGCACAAATTGCCAGTCAAGCCGGACTGTTGGCTCCGGGTTCTGAGGCGCGGGATAGTTACGCCACCGGGCTTAGGTTTACCGTTGCCATATCGGTGGGTTTAGCAATAACAATCGGGATTTTGCGTATCTTGCGTGGTTGGCCCATCCAATATCTTATTATCGGTGGCTACATACTGGTGGTATTGATGACTTTGCTGGCCCCTGAAGAGATTGTCGGCATAGCCTTTGATTCTGGTGGTGTAACAACATCAACAGTCACCGTACCTCTGGTTACCGCATTGGGAGTTGGTCTGGCATCTTCCATTCGGGGACGCAACCCCATGATTGATGGCTTTGGCCTTATCGCCTTTGCTTCACTGTTACCCATGATCTTTGTCATGGGCTATGGAATTATGATATTTGGTCAGGGAGCAGGTTGATATGGAGCTATTAGAGAGACTTTTTGTCACATTTTTAAGTACAATAGGTGATGTTGCCCCCATTCTTATTTTGATTATAGTTTTTCAACTCCTGGTTTTACGCCAACCCATACCCAACCCCAGACGAATGGCTACAGGTTTTGTCTTTGTGCTATTGGGGTTGACTTTTTTCTTGGTTGGTCTGGAGTTGGCACTATTTCCCATCGGTAAGTTAATGGCTATACAGCTATCTTCACCCCAGTTTGTATTTGGTAAAGATATAGCCCCAACCGACCCCCAATGGTATGCCTATAGCTGGGTCTATTTTTTCGCTGCCATGATTGGTTTTTCTACCACGCTGGCCGAACCGGCTCTTATCGCTGTTGCCAACAAGGCGCAAAAAGCCTCCCACGGGGCTATCAACCCATGGGGATTACGAATTGCTGTTGCCCTGGGTGTTGCTATTGGAATCTCCCTTGGTACCTTTAGAATCGTAACGGGATATCCCTTGGTATACTTTATAGTTGTTGGCTATGTGATTGTTGTTATTCAAACTTTTTTTGCCCCAAAAATGATTATTCCCTTAGCCTATGATTCAGGAGGGGTTACTACATCCACGGTAACAGTTCCCCTGGTAGCTGCTTTGGGCCTTGGCCTGGCTAGTACCATACCCGGACGCAACCCTGCTCTAGACGGTTTTGGGTTGATAGCATTTGCCAGTCTGTTTCCCATGATCACTGTGATGGGCTATGCCCAGATAGCAGCGTGGCGTTTGGGTAAAAAAAAACCACCTATAGTTAAAAAGGATGAAGATGATGGAATTTCAGTTGCTCATTGTCACAGTTAAGTCAGATTTGACCGATAAAATTGTCAAAGTGGCTAAAAAGTCAGGAGCACCAGGGTCCACAATACTACCTGCCCATGGTACGGGCATCCACGAAGCTAAATCATTTTTTGGTTTAGAGCTGGATATCACAACCGATATGATCATCTTTTTGTTGGAAGAGCATCTGGTGGACCCAGTATTGGAGGCAGTTGGCAAAGCTGGTGAGTTTAATAAGCCGGGTACGGGTATAGCATTTGTTCTACCCGTCATGAAGGTTGTGGGATTGCAAGCCCAAATACCCCATTTTCAAAGAATGCTAAAACGTCATGACATCTCATCGGGTATATCAAAACATCATATGATTCAAAAACCATGATTAAAAAAATGGTAAAGTGAATCTTCACCGTCAATAATCAATACTTAAAAAAATTGCTCTTGGTTTGGGTGATGCCCCATAGAGCCTATTTTTCCCTCAGTTTTCTAATGTATACTCTTTAAATATTTTTAAAAAACTATTTATGGGGTGTAAAAAGCCTAAAAGGGTG
>JADFZS010000170.1 GCA_015232405.1 Magnetococcales bacterium
TCATCATGCTGGGAACCCGCCTTTAAAATCTTCGGAGGTCTTTCATTGCCTGCTGTGATAATTTTTAGGCTCATTTTTGACCTCCTGCTACGACAAACAATTCCAGCGACTCACCTTTCTTATTTTGAAATTCCACAAGGTTGGAGTCACTCCCAGCCTTACCAATTGTGCGCTTGTTTACAGGGGTAAACCCGACAATCTCCATTGCAATATTAAGGGACTCTTTGGTGGTTGTGACTGGGTATTTTTGCTTACCTTTTCGATAGAAAGTCTGGACAATTGCGTTGATAATTTCGGCCAAAAATTCTTCACTTTGCGGTTTAAGAAACTTTTCATACTTAGGCTCACTGGTTAACCTATGCAGTGCCATACTCAATTTAGATTCTTCACTGGGTGGCTGGGTTGGTATGTGATTTTTAGACCGAGAATTCTTCGATACTGTTACTCGCATTTGCTTGATCCTTTTTGTTCAAGTTTTAAGGGTTGAAGCAAATTAGCGATTATGTTTGCAAGAAATCGTTAAAAAATTGCGTTTGGATAATTTATTTATTTGAGACACTGAGTTGCGTTTTGCAACCGAGTTATCCTAGATATCATAGCCAAAGGCAGGATTGAAAGATCTGGAATTTACGTAGTGGTATTAGCAAATTAGAAAACTGCAGAGGTTGTAGTAAATATGGGAACGCCATCAATATCGAGAAACAATGTGATCCGTGCTTGTTCTATTCAAAATCCTGTTAATTTTACCGCTCACCTATACATATAACTCAAAGATGCTTATTCAAAGTGTAAACCTTGCCTACCAGATTGACACCATTTGACCTCTTTCGCAAAGCCGCATCATTCCGTGTCAAGAAACCTCCATAAATTAATTTCTTGACACATGTCAAGCTACCATTTAAAGATAATATTACGCGCAAACATGATTGGAGGAACATATGGCAAATGTCGGTTACATCAGAGTATCCAGTTACGGTCAGAACCATGACCGGCAACTTGACGGGCTTAAACTGGATAAGGTGTTTAAAGATACCGTTTCGGCAAAAACATCTCAAAGACCTGGGCTTGATGCCTGTATGGGATATCTCCGAGAAGAAGACACACTCCACGTCCACTCAATTGACCGTCTGGCCCGGAACCTTTTTGATCTACAAAAATTGGTAGATGGGTTTGTGGTTAAAGGGATAACAGTGCGGTTCTATAAGGAGAACCTTACATTCTCTGGAGATTCTGATCCCATGGCCAAACTTATGCTGCAAATGATGGGGGCCTTTGCCGAGTTCGAGCGGACGTTAATCAACGAACGTCGTCGTGAGGGTATGGCTATAGCCAGAAAGAAGGGGAAACAGATCGGAGCTAAACCCAAGCTCACTCACGACCAGGCGACAGAGCTACGTAAACGCGCTACTGCTGGTGAGCAGAAGACCGTCTTGGCAAAAGCGTTTGGTATTAGTAGGCAATCAGTGTACGGCTATCTTACAGCTTGACCGACGTACGTTCAGAAAACACTCTTACACGAGTAGCATGGCATTCGCTTTGAGCTTGTCGCAGCAGTCATACTACTCACAATATCGTTGGGAAATCAGTTTGTGTTTCGTACCCTAACTTTGTCAAGCTCCAATAATGCAGATTCAAAATCGTAATCATCTAGTGCGGACTCCAGTTTATGCAAGCTATCTAACGGAATAGATTTAGCAACACTATGACGCACAGTTTGAAAATAATCCAATGCATTTACATCATCATCAGAGAGCAGTTCGCAAAGATTATCAATGGCCTTATCTGTTGATTCACTAAAATCACTTTTTGATTGTATGGCCACATCCTTCTCCTCCAGCTTGGAGATAAATATTGGAATTGCTTGAACAAGCTCATCAAACGATTCTTTAAGTGCTGGAAGAATATCATGAGCGCGATTTAGTTCACTACCCCTGACCGCTAGTTCCAAAATGGCTAACTTATCCTGCAAAGAAGAAGCTCCCAAGTTTCCAGCAACTCCTTTAACTGAGTGAGTAAGACGTTCTGCTTGTTTCATATCTTCACTAGCCAATGCTTCATAAATCTTGCTTACATCATCTCCATGATCCTTGACAAAACGTTTAGCCAAATTTTTGTATAAATCTACATTATATGCTGTACGAAGTAATCCCTTTTCTAAATCGACTCCTGGTAGATCAGGCAAATCGTTTGCTGACACCATGCTTCGGATAGATTCCTTTGGCACTTCTTTTAATGTGCCCTCCTTAGGTTCTATCCATTCAATTAAAGTAGAAAATAATACCCTTGGGTCAATAGGTTTTGCTATGTGATCATTCATACCTGCAGATAAACAATTTTCTCTATCGCCAATCATTGCATTTGCTGTCATAGCTATGATGGGAATACCAGAGCAAGATGGTTGCTTTCTGATTTTCTTTGCAGCGTCATACCCATTCATAACAGGCATTTGAATATCCATCAATACTGCATCAAATGATGTGTCGTTATCAATAGCATTTACCGCTTCTAAGCCATTTATTGCTATATGAACAACTAATCCTGCCAATTCAAGAAGTTCTTTTGCCACCTGCTGGTTTATAGGGTTATCTTCTACCAATAAAATTCTTGCTCCACGAATATCTGCAGCCAACTCTAAGCCAAGTTGACTAGTGTCTAACGACCGGTCATCATTTGCATCTTTATTGAAAGCTCGAACAACGGCATTAATCAGCATTGATGATGTCAATGGCTTTTGCAAGAAGCCGCTTAGTGCCAATCCATTTGCTTGACGCGCCATTTCATCTCTATCGTCAGCAGTGATCATTATTATATGAGGTGTGGCAGTAAGGCTTTGATCTTCGTTGATAATTTGGGCAGTTTTAATGCCATCCATCTCAGACATTTTCCAATCCATAAGAACTACCTGTATTGGATTACCATCTTTATCCATGCTTCTCACTATATCTATAGCTTCCGTTCCTGATGACGCCGAAAGCACTTTAAATTCCAATTCCTCAGCTATATTTTGCATAATCTCTAGGGCGGCGGGTCGGTTATCAACTATTAAAAGTCTTGCACCAAAACAGTTTTTTCCTAGTAACCTACTCTTTAAAGAATCAACTGCTCCGATCTTAAATGTGAATGTAACCCTGAACTCACTTCCCTTGCCAAGTTGACTTGTTACATCAATTTTTCCGCCCATGAGTTCGGTTAATTTTTTGCAAATTGAAAGCCCTAAACCAGTTCCTCCATACTTCCTGGTGGTAGAAGTATCTGATTGCTGAAACGCTTGAAACAGATTGCTTATTTGCTCTTCCGACATTCCAATGCCACTATCCTTGACAATAAACAGTATAGTTACATCACTTTCTGACAATTCCATTAGATCAACCTGGACTGTAACCTCACCATTTGAAGTGAACTTAATGGCATTTCCGGCCAAGTTCGTTACAATTTGTTTTACCCTAAGCGGATCACCTATCAAGATGTCTGGAATATCGGTACTGTTTGAAATAGTGAATTTTAAGTGCTTTTCCTCGGCTTTTTCAGAAAAAAGACTATTCACACCTTCAAGAACACCACTCAAGCTAAATGGGATACTCTCAACATCTAACTTGCCAGCTTCAATTTTTGAAAAGTCCAATATATCATTAATTATGTTCAATAATGACTCTGCTGCGTTGGAAATTTTTGTGAGGTAGTCTTGCTGTTTATAGGATAAATCGGTTTGGCGTACCAAATGAGATAAACCAATTATTGCGTTCATTGGGGTACGAATTTCGTGGCTCATATTTGCAAGAAACTCACTTTTTGCTTCATTGGCTTTTATAGCATCTTTCACTGCTAACTGGCACTCTATAGTACGTTCCTCCACTTTGGAATCAAGTGATCTTAGCAGGCTATGCATATTTTCTTCTAGATGTTTGCGCTCTGAAATATCCTCTTTAACAGCAATAAAATTAACAATATCGCCGAGTTCAGAGCGCATAGCTGAAATAGAAGCAAACTCCCAGAACAATTCTCCATTTTTTTTACGGTTTAGAAGCTCACCTCTCCATTCCCTCCCATTGAGAATAGAATCCCATAAACTCTTATACTCTTCACTAGTAGTATTGCCAGACTTCAAAATATTTGTGCTTTTCCCAGTGACTTCTTCCAAAGTGTAACCAGTTATGGAAGAAAACTTTGGATTGACATACTCTATAACCCCATCAGTATCTGTGATAACAACACTTGAGGGACTCTGCCTTACAGCACTAGAGAGCTTTTGTAGGGCCTCTTCCGTTTTCTTCTGATGAACTATCAATGCTAAATTGTTAGCCACCGATTGTAGGAAACTTTCATCATCACTGTCATGTTTGAAAGACGCTGGAATATATAGATTGAGCACCCCAAGCAAATTCCCTTCAAAGAGAATTGGTAGACAGTAGTGACCATGTGGAACCATCCCGTCAAACTGTGTATCGTGATCCTTATCCACACAATTCTTGAAAATAGTATTCTTTTGATTTGCTGCCCGACCACATAAGCAGGTTCCATAGTTTACTTGAGCACACTTAGTAAGTAGTTGTTCATGTAAACCAATTTGCGCAGCCATATTTAGTACTTTATCTTTTTCATTTGCCAGAAAAATCGATCCCTTTGATAAAAACGAAATCCAGTGAATGGAAAAAATAAGTTCTAGAGAAGAAGTTAGTAGATTATTAAGAGGTGCTGGATTAGTAGATAGCTCTAACAGGCTTTTAAGTACCGCCTGTTTCTCCATAAGTAGCGCATTCTGTGCTTCCGTTTTTTCTCTGAATGCAATCTCTATTATCAATTCATTTTTTGAACTTATAATTCGAGGCACAAGTATTTGAAGCAAATACAAAACACCACCAAATACGAGCACAACACTCAACAGGGAAAAGAACCATTTCAGATTAAGGTGCAAGTCTTTCATGATCCCCATTACTTGCTTCGTTGGTAAGTATATTGGAAAAACATGCATTACAACAAGGTCGGTCATGTAAAACGAAGACAAAACCAATAATCCTGCAATTATAAAAGAAACCGGAACTACTGCACCCAAATCTTTCAATAACTGTTTTTTATGGAAAAAATAGAATAGTGCGATTGATGCGCTTATGACAATAACGGAATCAATCACTGTCATGATGAAAATAGAACTCCAAACCATACCCCCCCCTTTCACAACTTGAACATACTAAGCCAGATTAATGGTATTATTTATTAACAAACCATTATCCAGACGTTTCCCCCGTATCTCAACACCGTCCTAGGGTCAAGCTTATAACAGTCTAGAAATCAACAATATTCACCTCTGAGGATGACATCAGCACCGCTCTTTACTGAATCAGAACAAAAACGGTGCCTATTTGTTCTATGTTGCACTCTAATCATCTGGTGATAGAGATCAGAGGTTTGCCCCCCCACTTAGCCTCTTGAAGTAAATAACACCTGAGAGAAAAGACTTGAGGGCATAAAGCGGCAAGATAGGTCCTAGCCAATAAACCTGAATCCCAGCTATCAGGAGAAAACGGCCTTTTTATGGTTCGCGCTCAAAGGCAGCAATAGGGGGGATAAGTTGGCTCTGCTGGTCACGTTAGAGAACGGGGTCTATGCCATCATTAGATTTTCGCAACCTGTTTGCCACCCTCTTCATGCCATACCATACTTCATCGTCTGGGGTGGTGAAAAACTACCCAATGATCGTTAGTGGAGCTTTCCACCCCCCTGCTGAAAAGAGAGGGATGGAAATCCCATTGCAATACGCAAATACTATCTGGAACATCATCAACTATAAAGGTGACTGCCGTGCTTTATTTTTTTCTGGCATAAGAACTTCCAGAAACCTTTTAATGCTAAACTAGTGCTTTGGTTATCACTTTTTATGTTATTATTGCTTTGCCTATTCAATATGAAATGAAGTCGTTTCACGTATTTAACCAACACGACTCTTTTGCCCTTAGGGGTCTTGTAAACAAACAATTTAATTTAAATTTTTCACAATACTGCCAATCTCAAACCATCATTTCAGTGGTTAGTGTTTGCATACATATTGCAACTTTGCAACGGTAAATATTTTTCATGGGGCCTTAGAAGCTGCTTAGTGAGCCTACACTGCTGTCAACCAACTTACTCGCCCTTCTGGTTATTTCAGCTTTTGCCCTCTTGTTGGATTTACAACCTCCCAATCCAACTTTTGCTGGGCATAGTTTGTCGCAGAAGCTAGACAACTTGAATGATCCAGTGTAACGGCTAAAAGTGATTGCTTGGTTCCAATCTGATAGGAGCGAGATGGTATCTTTAAGTGGGCATTCATGGTATTGGATTTGGAACCGTGTCGAGGATGTGGTGAGAGTTGCTAGCAGGCAGTGATTCGGCGGCTAACGGCTTGAGTGAATAAGATTTACCTGACTTAACGAAAAAACAGTAGGTATGTCACCAACAGCAATACCAGAATGCCTACGTACAAATAGCTTTTAGTTAGAGCAGGATCATCCTTTTCTAGTTCGCACTGTCCCCAACAATTTGGACACTTGCCAACTCGACTTTTAAAGTCGAACCCGCATTCGGTGCAGTGGTACAGAGACATTTATCGAGCTACATCTTCTTGTTTTCCATGCATAAATGACTCGATAAACTCAAGAAGCTCGGTGACAGTATTTTTTGATAATAATAATTCACCGTCAATATACAGGCTGTAACCATGCGGTTCCTTACGTATTTCACACTCGCTTAACATGTGGTACATCCTGTTTTTTATTCTTAGTGTAAGAGGATTTGGCCCCCATTAGGAGTATGGAGGCCAAATCGTTGAATCATGCCAACGATCACTACCGCAACAATGGTGCCAGCGAGAACGCTGAATCATAGATGATGGTTGCCAGGTTATGGCTGTGCTATAAAAAAACTTGAGACTTTGCCTTGGTACAAAAAATCTCATACATTGCCTTCTATAGCGCAGTAGGTATCAGACCATTGGTGTGATCATAAAATCCTTGATACCACAAGGCAGGGGGAGATATGCACGACATACTGATCATTGATGATGAAAGCAAACTCCTTGAGGTATTGCAAAAGGTTCTGGAGCGTGAAGGCTACACAGTTTTGACCTCTTCAAGTGGGGAAGAAGGGATTAAAATTTTTAAGAAGATGCAGCCGAAGCTTGTGATTACCGACATACTCATGCCAGATATGGATGGCATTGAACTGATTGAAAACATCAAACAAGAGAACGACTCTCAAAAAATTATCATCATGTCCGGCGGATCGCGCAATTTAGCCGCTGATTTTGTGTTAACGCTAGGTGTTGGTTTTGGGGGAGATGCTACTTTAACTAAGCCTTTTTCCATCGAAGATCTTATCGAAGCTGTTGTTGGCATTATTGGTACAGCGGCAAAAAGAGATGACATATAAGATACTGCAAAAATCCATAACACACCTAACTTCCTAGCCCACCACGTTCTCCTAGTACTACGACGGACAGCATGGATGCCTTTCTCAACTCTTTCTACTCCCAAGGCGTAACATCCATCTTGGTGGCTTATGCAGTATTCAAAACACCGGCTATAGGCGTTGCTGTGAAATTTTGACGAGTGGATAGATAATAGATCCTCAACCAGTAACAAAAGCCGGAGCTATTATCATCGGTTACGAAATTCTAAGCGTTTCTAAGGCTGCTTTTTTTCTCTCAAACATGTGGGTTTAATAATTTATTCCAGAGGGGATAGGGTGGCTCCTGCTGGGCTTAAGCGGATAGTTAATTGACACCATAACCTGGAACTCACCTTTCCATACATGGCCCGTATGCACCTCAAGCCCTTGGTCTGGTGATAATTCGTACTTGATTGGAGATTTGGAATAAGAACCGCCAAGGCTGCTGAAAAATCCAAAAAGGTGGCTCTTATCACCAAACTGAAAAGCATCAAGGATTGCGCCTGCTAGGCTAACAAGGTTCTTGCTACTGAGTATTTCAATATCTCGGTAGGTGCGCTTGTTATGCATCATATTGGCTCTGAGGATGTGTGTGGTCATCAGGTTATACCTTCCTAAACATTCTCTCGTCCACTTTCACCAACTAACCGATCTACCCGTTCATACACTTCGTTAGTATGAAAAAGAATACCGGAAACAGAAAACATCCCCCTTTCCCCCAAAAAAAGGGGAATATGGACGAAAACAGGGATATGGGCTGACCTTGCTTTAGCTAAATGCAGATTGATTTGATTGAAAGGGTTGTTTCAGCCTGGATACTAAAGATTTTAGTATACGTGGTCTCCGAAGAGCCAACAATTTGTTGTGCTTAAGGCTGAACGATCATGTTCTTATCGCGCTCGAAGCTTCATTTGATAAACGACCTCTTCCCCATCCAAAATCAAACATACAGAAGATTGGCAAAAATCAACCGCCTACAGAATACGCGAATACAGAGACAAAGTGAAATTTTTCATGCTTCGTTGAGACCGGCACGGTCATGGTGGTTCTTAAACTCCTCCTTGTCTCTAGCATGATGCAAACGGCGATGGCAGTTAGGGCAAATTGCGACTGTATTCGCAATAGTATCTGGACCACCATCAGCTAAGAGGTTCATATGGTGGACTTCGAGAAATGGGATTCCTCCACTAGTTGCAAAAGGTGCTGATGATCCACATGCCTCACAGAAACCGTTGGCTGTCTCCAGAACCCATGCTTTTACTAGCGGGTCTCTTTTATGAGATGTAGTACTTGAGGTAACCTTCTCTGGAGTAGTAATCCCCCTTGGTTCTCCATTTAACAAAGCCACTTTCAACCCTGACCGCAGAGCCTGCACCTTGTTGTCAAGCTCCTCATATTCAGCAGTTGGTAGATATATTTGCTTGTCTACAGCACCCTTTCTACTCAGCATCTCTTTAATCTGGTCTTTAATCCGAGAACCTACATTACTGGCAGGTTTGTAACCTTGTATCCAGGGGAGACAAAGCTCATGCAGAGTAGCTGATATATTCTGCATTCGATATTCAATTGAACCCTTGGAACGGTTTGAAAGGACATTGTCTCTTAACCTCTTGTTAATCTCTGCCTTGCTGTAGGGCCTTCCAGAACTCTCTAGTTGGAGCATTTCCAAATATGCATCAACTGCTGCTTTAAGCTCTTCTTCAGACCAGTTTTTCCCTGATTTAGCCATAGTAGAACCCAATTTCAAAGAATCTGCAAACAGCCATCAATCCCACTCCTCTCTTCCAATCTCCCCTTTGCCAAGGTCTACTACCCCTGAACCCCATTCAATATCAAACCACTCCTGGAAAAGCTTATAGGTCATAGGCTTGACCCAGCTACCTTGGTCTCTATGCCACCCCTCTAGCTCTCTCTCGAAAATTTGCTTGAAGTTCTTTTTAAGAAACCGTCTGGCAGCTAATTCATCATCGCCCTCTGGCAACAGGTATACAGATGGTTCAGAGCTAACGTCAGTCATCTCCCATTGTTTACCAGTATCTTCGATACGATTGACCCAATCCAGGTATGGCTGTTTGGGGCGAATAATAATGATTGAGCGGTTTATCATGTGCATAG
>JADFZS010000171.1 GCA_015232405.1 Magnetococcales bacterium
GATTGATATGGTAATAGCTCTGAGCGCAAAGAGTGGAACACCAGTTGATGAGCTTGTACAAGCGTTCGGCGTTCACCTTATGGGACGTTTCAAAATACTCTATCCAGCCTTTTTTCAAGACAAAAAAGATAGTTTTGAGTTTCTTGAAGGTATCGAAGATACAATACATACCGAGGTACGAAAATTATATCCCACTGCCGAACTCCCGAATATAGATTGGAAACTCATTAATGAAAATTGCATGGAGATCCATTATAACTCCAACAGACCTTTTTCTGCACTTGCTGTGGGACTAATAAAGGGGTGTATACAACATTTTAATGAAGAGGCCGATATAAAAGTAGAAGGTTCAGCCAACAAAGCTGTAATAACCATCAATAGATCATCTTAATATGTCTGATCCAACTAAAATTGAAGAGCGTTGGAAAAGGCGTATGGATCGAGAAAGAAAGGCTCGAAAAGAGGCTGAGCGACTGCTCGAAGAAAAAAGCCGGGAATTGTGGAAATCCAATCAGGAACTCAAGATGTTGACGGACAACCTATCGCATATGGTTGTTGAGCGAACTGAGCGAATACGAGCGATTGTCGAAACTGCTGTAGATGCAATAATAACCATTAATCACTTTGGAATTATTGCTACAGTAAATCCTGCCGTTGAACGGCTGTTTGGTTGGACGGAAGATGAATTAGTGGGAAAGAATGTCACCATTTTAATCCCTCGTGGCAAAATTCATGATGAGCATGACTCCTATCTCTCAAATTATCTCAAGACAGGAAAATCAAGTGTCATTGGAGCAGGTCGAGAGGTAACTGCCATTCGCAAAAATGGTCAAAAATTCCCTGCGTTTCTATCTGTAGGACACGCAACACCAGAAGATGGGCAACATCTGTTTGTTGGATTTCTCTCAGATATAACAAAACAGAAAAAAGCCGAACAAGAGCTGGTAGAAGCTAAAGAGGATGCTATAGCAGGCGCAAAGGCAAAATCAGCGTTCATGGCTAATATGAGCCACGAAATCCGTACCCCGATGAATGCTATAATTGGCTTTGCAGAGGTTATTATAAATAGTGAAGAGCTATCCCAACAAAACTCAAAACATGCCGGAACAATTCTGAACTCAGCTAAATCCTTGTTGAGAATAATCAATGATATTTTAGATGTATCAAAGTTGGAGAGTGGCAAGTTCTCTCTTGAGAGCATTTGCTTTAATCTCCACAACGCCTTAATTGATATGTTACGAACAATAGAACACCAAGCTACGGAAAAAAATATTGCCCTTAGATTGGAGTATGATACCAGCCTGGAAAAGCGTTTTATCGGCGATCCAACCCGTTTGCGCCAAATATTTCTCAATCTGGTAGGCAACTCAATAAAATTTACCGAAAAAGGTGAGATTACAGTTTCAGTAAAACCAACCAGCCAACTTGAAATATTGCAAATTTCAGTTGTTGACACCGGTATCGGGATGAGCCCAGATCAGATTAAAAATATTTTTCAGGCTTTTTCCCAAGCAGACGAATCAACAACTCGTCGCTTTGGTGGTACAGGTCTTGGAACATCAATTTCTAAACAGATTGTAGAGCAAATGGGAGGGTCGATATGGGTGGAAAGTGCACTTGGCGAGGGTTCAACTTTTCACTTCACTACCAAACTTAAACTAGCTACCAAAACTGAGGACTGTCTATTTGAAGATGGTGCAGCGATTGCTAGTGAATATGTATCACCCAGGCTATTTAAAATATTACTAGCTGAAGATATCATAGCCAACGCTACCCTTGCTATTTTGAGGTTGGAGCAGCAGGGTCATACAGTTTTTTGGGCAAAAAATGGTCGTGAGGTAATAACCGAAAGCCAAAACAACTCCTATGATATTATTTTGATGGATATCATGATGCCGGAGCTAGATGGACTTGATGCAACCATAGAAATACGCAAACTTGAGGAGAAGACAAAAACAAATATTGCAATTATTGCTCTTACTGCCAGTGTAATGCAGGAAAATCACTTAAAGTGCCGAAACGCAGGAATGGATGATGTTGTTGCCAAACCAATAGATTTCAACCAACTATTTTCTACCATGGAAAAAGTTGTTCCAGAAGGAGTAGGCAGACAAAACACCAGCAATATCACAAAAATTGGGCCAAAAAAAGATCTTGATTTCACTCCTTTGACTGGCATAATAAATTATGAAAAAGCTTTAAAAACCTGGCAAGATGAAACGGTATATGCCAAATCTCTTATCTCATTTTCACAAGATTGTTATAACTACACTACCGACCTTGAGACCTTTCTCTCAAAATCACCATTAGATAGAGAGTCAGCTAAAAGAGTAGCTCACACTCTGAAAGGTGTTGCAGGAAACCTTGGTATTGAAGAAATATCCAAGATGGCAGCAGGTATTGAATCGCAATTAAAAACTGATGGTCAAATTGTTAAAAAAAGCTCTATGGATGAGCTGAGAAAATCTATTGAATCTATTGTTTCCGTGATAAACACACTTAAGGTTGACAACCAAGAAAAGAAGACCAAGAAAAAAGAATTTGATAGTGAAAATGTGCAAAAGTTGATGAATGAACTATTTTTTGTTCTAGATAATCTAGACCCCGATGTAACTGAACCAATTTTATTACAGTTATCTGAATATTTGGCAAATTCGGAGCTAGAACCAATACAAAAAGAGTTGGATTCATTTGATTTTGACATGGCAAAAACCAGAACTTCTGAGCTAGCCATTAAACTAGATTTGAAAGTGGGGTAAAGCAAAAATGAAAAAGATTCTGATTGTTGATGACGAACCAAATAATCTACAAGTTATGCGTCAGATTTTGAAAAATCATTACCAGTTACTATTTGCCTCCAACGGACAAAAAGCTTTAGATGCTGCCAATAAGCTATCTCCAGATATTATATTGTTGGATATAATGATGCCCGGAATTAGTGGATATGAAGTTTGTGAAGCACTGAAAGCCAATCCGGTAACAGAGAAAATTCCTGTAATTTTTGTCACTGCCATGGTTGATGTTGATGATGAGGCAAAAGGATTTGATGTTGGAGCGGTGGATTATATCCAGAAGCCTGTTTCTTCTTCAATCGTATTGCGCAGAGTAAAAACCCACCTTTCGTTGGTGCGAGCTCAAGAGCTTGAGGGGAGCCACAAAGAAGCCATATATATGTTGGGAGAAGCTGGACACTATAATGACACAGATACCGGTGATCATATATGGCGTATGGCCGCCTACTCCCGAGCCATAGCTACCTCTATTGGATGGCCTGAGCATTTAGCAGATAGATTAGCACTAGCTGCCCCAATGCATGATACTGGTAAAATTGGTACACCTGATTCCATTCTTAAAGCTCCACGCAAATTGACAGCTGAAGAGTGGGAAATCATGAAACAACATGCCAGAATAGGATTTGAAATCATGGAAAAGGGATCATCTCCAATATTTCAAATGGCGGCTGAAATTGCTCATAGCCATCATGAAAAATGGGATGGAACAGGTTATCCTAAAGGGCTTTTTGGTGAGTCTATTCCTGAATCCGCAAGAATTGTCGCAATAGCAGATGTATTCGATGCCTTAACTATGAAACGACCGTACAAGGAGCCATGGAGCATTGATGACTCCATGGCGGAAATTCAAAAATGTTCAGGAAGCCACTTTGAACCACGATTAGTTGATAGTTTTAAACAAATACTTCCAGAAATTATTAACATAAAGTCTGTATGGGGGGCCAAGGAAGCTGAAAAAAACTGAGCGTGATAATTTTATGAGAGAGACCTGATTGTGGTTATCCCAACACAAGGGTTTGGCCCGTTTTAAGTTTGCAGTCCAGTTCTTTAGCTCGATTATGTTATACAGACAATCTCAACTTGACCCTGTAATATATACTGTTGGTCTCGCCCTGATATGGGCTGGAACTCCGTTTTAGCAAAAAAACCATCAATAAGCTTGTCAAGCTATTACAACTTCAAACTTTTGCGAAATTGTGTGGTTTATCAAGGAGCCCGCAATCCCAAATATTGCTGTAAATTGCTGTTGATAACGGTATAAAATTACCGGTTTTTTTTTACATATGCTCTCTTCACATATCTGCAAAAAAGCTCCAAAACCGTAAACATCAACATTTTGGGCATTTACAATATTGAAAATATACAAAAGTCTGCGCAATGCAATTGTGGAATTGATATCATGACAAATATTATACAGCTGACACAATATAATTTTTTTATCTATTCCCGTGTTCGTTTGTAAAAAGCCTGTCTGGTCAGACCAAGTAGTGAAGCTGCCCGGCTCTGGTTGCCATCGGCACGTCGTAGTGCCTCATCAACCAAAAACCGCTCCATCACCTTCATGCCATCCTTGATTGTCGGTAGGGATATCTCAGGAGCTATTTTAATGTGTAGTTGGGCTGGGGGCAGGCTATTTTCATCATCTGTTGTTGGTGCAATATCAACCCCGCTCCGATGTCGTACGGCAGCATGAAAAATCTCTAATGGCAGAGGGCCAGAACCCTTATATTGGGCAGCAGCATCCAGAGCCATCCCCCTTAGCTCCCGTATATTACCGTGGAAGGGATGAGCCGCTAGAAGGTCGGTTATATCATGGGGAGGCAGAGGTATTTTTTTCTCCATGGATCTTGCTGCATCCTTGAGAAAATAGGACAACAGCAGATAGACATCCTCCCGGCGTTCTCGCAGAGGGGGTATAAGTACCTTATGGGTAATCAACCTATAATATAGATCCTGCCGGAAAGATCCCGAAGAGACCAGCTTTTCCAAATCTCTATGGGTTGTTACAAGAATTCGGGCATTTAATTTTTTTTGCTTATCAGCACCTAGTGGGGTAAAGGTACGTTCCTGGATTAAACGCAACAGTTTTATCTGGGAGTTGGGACTTAAATCACCAATTTCATCCAGCACCAATGTACCATCACCTGCCTGTTCTACCAAACCTTGCCGTGGTTGGTCAGCCCCGGCAAATGCACCCTTGACATGACCAAACAGAGTGTCAGAAAAAACTGCATCATCAAGCCCAGCCACATTCTCAATTATCAAAGGTTTGCTACTATCCACCAAACCGTGTAAGGCTCTTGCTATCAACTCTTTTCCTACACCAGTTTCACCACTTATCAAAACCGGCTCATCAGAGAATGCTACGGATTCCAAATATTGGAAAATCCGCTTCATCTTTGGGCTTTTTGTCACTATATCACTGAACACTTCAGATCTATCGATACGACCTGTCAAGAGGCGGTCAGACATCTCAGCAAGCTGGTTTTTCAGCCTGTGCAGATCCAAAATTTTATTAATCCGGTTTAACAACAAAGCCCGTTCAACAGGTTTTGTCAAATAATCCACAGCACCCAGTTTCATACAGTTAACTGCTGTTTCCAACTCGTTTATTGCTGTCATAACAATAATTGGAATGTTGGGAAACTCTCCGTTTATCTCCGGCAGAAGCTCCAAACCAGATAGATGGGGCATGGAGAGGTCGAGAAGAATGACCTGTGGCGAAAACTCTTTCAACCACCCCATAACATCACGGCTATCATCAATAATAGCTATGGGGCCAATACCAGCCATTTCCAGTGCAAACTGTGTCGAACGTAATAGTGCTACATCATCATCAACCAACAGTACCTGAGCATTTTTTTGTGATCTCATACGTGCCTATTTTAAAATTGGTAGTTCAACTATTGCAGATGTTCCAGTACCCACTTCTGATTCAAAATGGATCGCGCCCTGATGTCTGACTATAAACTCCTTACAGACCGCCAAACCAAGTCCAGTACCACCTGAATCAGCCCTTGTGGTAAACATCGGCTCAAGTATGCTCTCCATTGTTTTGGCATCCATACCACACCCCTCATCGGCTATGGTCAACACCAAAGACTCGTTATGTTTCTTGAAACCAAGGGTAATTTTCACAGTACAAGATCTATCCGGCAGGGACTCCAAGGCGTTTAAAAGCAGGTTGATGACTATCTGTTCCAACTGCTGGTTGTTACCAGTAATTTTCGGGATATCGTTGGGAATATCCAAAATCAGGTTGTTGGTCATTTTTTGGATTTTATTGTGTAAAAGCCCGATTGAGTCGTTGATAACAGCCGCCATGTCAACTGTCTCACTCATATCGTTGCTCTCTTTACGAACCAAAAATTTCAACTGCGCAACAATACGTTGTATACGCCTGGAACTTTGGGTCATGTCAGCCAGAAGTGTAGGAACCTTTTCAACAACCTGCTCAAAGGATAAATTACCAAAATTTACACTGTTTTCATCTGTTTTGCTCTGTTGTAAAATGGGGGCAATATCTCGCCAGATATCCTCTAAAACCGGACCATTAAAAAGAATAGTGTTGTTGGGGTTGTTGATTTCGTGGGCAATACTGGCAGATAAAACACCCAATGTAGCAAGGCGGGCAGATCGCATGGCCTGTTCTTGGATATAGGTTTTTTCACCAATATCCGTACCAGTCAAAATGATATGGGAGACACTCCCTTGCTCCTGCTGAAAAATGGGAAATGTTCTGATATCCAGTATGCTGTTGTTTGTGGTACTGGTAGTACGCCCCACACCGGATTTTCCGTTGGTGAAACTCTCCTCAATTAGCGGCTGAATACAGGAGTTGGGGTTTGAACATAACTTGTTACTAAACTCTTGGCTAGATAACCCCACCAGAGATTTAAGGCTGGTTGATAACAACTCAGCAGCACTCTCATTACACCAGATTATTGTTCTATCTTTGGCAAAAAGTAGCAGAGGATCATGGAAGGCGTTTAATAGACCACGAAACATGAAGTCACTTTTTCGCAACTCCTCCAAAGCCCGCCGATATTCGGTGTTATCTTCATAGATCAAAACTATCTCACCGGATGGCAAACAGTAGACAAAATTTTCAAACCAGCGATATAACCTCTCTTCAATATGCTGAGCCATGGGGTGATACTCTTTGCTGCCACTTTTATGGACACGCTGTAAGACGTTAAACAGCCCAAGCTCTTTAACACCAGGAAAAACACCACTAACCCGGTGTCCCAACACCTCTTTGGCATCGACATCTATCAACCTTGCTCCAGCATGGTTGATACTTTTAAAAATAAAATCCTCCCCTTTATCAATTGCCTGGAAAACAGCAACACCAGAAGACATATTTTCCACCAAAGAACGATAGCTGGTTTCAGTTTCCAAAAGAGCAGCGGCTATGCGTTTTTGTTCTGTGATATCTTGAACCATACCGATCATGTGGGAAGGCTTGCCGGAGTCATCCTGGAAACCCCTGCCAATTTCACGTACTGTACGCTCTGTGCCATCCGGCCTTATGATACGATGCTCCACGTTATACTCAAGATTGGGATCATCAAGAGAGGCTTTTATTGCTAACCCTACTTTGTTACGATCATCGGGGTGAACAAACTCTTTGAAATCTTCAATGGTGGGGATAAAACTCTGAATCGGTTTACCAAAAATTCTATATACCTCATCTGACCATTCAACCCTGTTATCGGCAATTTGCCAACGCCAGTTTCCTATATGTGAAATCTCCTGGGCGGTATCAAGAAGGGCTTGCTTATCCCTAAGTGCCGTCTCCATTTTCTTACGACCTGTGATATCCTGACCAGAACTCAATATACCGATGATTCTACCCTGTTTATCCAGTTCCGGTATATTGTGCCAATAGATAATTCTCTCCTCGTTGTTAGAGGATAAAACCAAGCTCTCTTGATACTCATGGGCCTCCATCTCACCCCCCATGATTTTATTATGAATCTGCCTTACAAAATCCCGTTGGGAATCTGGGATAAAATTAGCAAACCAATCTTTGCCAACAATCTTATGTTCGGGCAGGCCGAGTATCTGACAGCCACGGTGGTTGATTAAGATAATTTTACCCGTAATATCCAACCGTAATATTATCGCTTCTGCAAATGTCAGATATTTCTGGGCTTCTATCTCACTATCTCTTAGCTGGCGGTTTCTCTCCTCTAGTTCGGCAGTACGGGCCTTCACCTGCCTTTCAAAATGGTTTTTAAGTTCAGCCAGCTCCCGGTTGGCCTTCTCAAGATCAGCTTTTTCTTGTTGCAGGTTGGCGATCTGCTCTTTTTTGGCAATCTTCATGAGCTTTGTTCCAGAGGTTGGTCGATAACATTTTTTATTACCTCTACCAATTCATCCCGCTCCAAAGGTTTAATCAAAAAGTTAACTGCCCCTTTTTTTATACATTGACCAACGGTTTCAGAATCGGTAATGGCAGAGAGAATGACAACTGGTATGTTAGGAAAATCTTTGACAATTTTATTCAATATCTCAGTGCCCTGGATAAAAGGCATCTCAATATCCAAAATTACGATACGCGCACCATTTTCTGCTAAAAAAGGCATTACATTGCGACTATCTGAAATTGTCTTGATAGGTCCCAATCCTGCGAGAAACAGGCTCATCTCCATGGCTCTAAGTAGCGCCACCTCATCATCCACCAGAACTATTGGCAGTGATGAACTATCATTCTCCATGGTCATGCTCTCCTCTTTTGGGTTGGTATGGTCACTGTTGTTGTAGTTCCTCTACCAACTTCTGATTTAAACTCGATACTACCATTGTGGCGGTCAACAATCTGTTTACAGGTAGACAAACCCAGACCTGTTCCACCAGATTCTCTACGTGTGGTAAATAGTGGCGACATTATATGGCCAATTATATCTTTGGGAATTCCCACTCCGCTATCTCTCACAATAAAAACAAGATTTTCACCAGCACCATCCATACGTAGAGTTAGCTCCAACCCTGCTGTTCGGTCGGGAAGAGCTTGTAGAGAGTTTAAAACCAAATTTATCACTACCTGCTGCAACTGTTGTGCATTGCCAAAAATTTTCGGCATCTCATCAGCAAGTGACATTTGAAAATTATCGGTGGTCTGTTGAATTTTGTGATGCATGAGGTTAACAGCCTCATTTATGGTTTTTTTCATATCAACAGCCGTGTTCATATCCTCCGTATCCTGATTAACAAGATATTTCAACTGGGATACGATCCGTTTGATACGTTTTGAAGCGTCAGAGATATCGTTGATCATACGTGGTATCTCGTCACGCATTAACAGTACCGGATCATTTATATTTTCCGGGTTTTTCGGCATATTCTGTTTGACAACTGGCTCTATCCTCTCCCAGACCTGCTTAAGAATTGGAGCGTTTAGAATAATGATATTGTTTGGGTTATTGATATCATGGGCTATACTGGCAGATAAAACCCCCAAAGTTGCCAGGTGGGCAGTACGAAGTGATTGCTCTTTAAAGGATACCCTCTCCCCCACATCTGTAATGGTCAAAATTACATGTGATAGTTGCAAACCATCCTCTTGATGAACGGGAAAAGTTCTTACATCCAATACATTTGTTGGGGTTGTTGATATTCGAGCAGAACCCTGTTTGTTGGATATAAAACACTCTTGTACCAGTAGGTCCGCAGATTTAAGGTCATTTCTCCACAACTCTCCCCCCAACATACCTTGCAACTTTTCAACATCAATGGC
>JADFZS010000172.1 GCA_015232405.1 Magnetococcales bacterium
ATCATTTTGTGCGCATAGCCGCCAGCAGCACCACCGGAGCCGGACCGAGTACCAGTAGAACCACCACCAGAGCCGCCACTGCCATGTTGCCCGGCCACGCCACCCTGACCTAATGGACCATTGGTTGTTCGTGGAGCCCCACCAAAAGGACCAGCCCCACCAAAACCCGACTTGTCATTTTGTGACTCACTACCGCACCCAGCACCCGAACTATTGCCAGTAAAATTCATATCACCGCCAACACCGACACCACCGGCAACACCCATAGAATACGAGCTGGTATTATGCCCACCAGCACCACCTGTTGCTGAGCAATGTGTGCCAAAACTACTTGTACCACCTGCTGCCCCCGCGCTCGGTGACGGCACTGTACCGCCACCACTTCCACCGCCACCGCCACCCACAACGTAAACCATCACTAATTGCGTTCCTGCCGGTTTTGTCCAGGTTCCAGACGCGGTAAAATTCTGAGTGTTTAAC
The DNA here is from genome assembly GCA_015232405.1 of Magnetococcales bacterium. Taxonomy (GTDB): domain Bacteria; phylum Pseudomonadota; class Magnetococcia; order Magnetococcales; family JADFYX01. The sequence goes on from JADFZS010000172.1 coordinate 481, forward strand.
CACCGCCCACCTGATGCACTTGACATAGGCATTATGCATACTCCATTACACGGCAATCGACACCAGCAGTTGCCGATATTCCATAAACGGCACTGGTCACATATATCGTGTAGGTCTGACCAACAGATACTTCCAAACCATTTGCAGTCGTCACGCCGGAATCACCGATAAATATTGGTGCCGTTTTTGGCTGGACTTCCAGATATTTGCGCCCGGTATTGGCCGCTTTCAAAAGAGTTGCACCAGTACCAACGGTAACGGCGGTATTGGCTAAAGCCGAAGCAGCCCCGGAACTTTCGGCGGCATCCTCAATATCACCCGAACCGATATTTGCAACGATATCGATTGTTGATACAGATGTGAGATAAACTTTCTTAAATCCACCGTCAATTTTGACTTTTGCCCCGGCTCCTAAACTCAAAGCGGAGCTTGAGGAGATATCAAAAGAAATCCTGATAGCTTCAGATGCAGAGCGTAGATGAAAAAGATTGCCGACAACGTTGATTACTTGTGTAACACCCGCTTGCAATGTGCGGGAGTATGTGACCATTCCACTATTCATCATTTTTTCCTGAAAAAGTAGAGACCAGCAACAGCAACTACACCGATGGTCAAAAGAAGCCCAGCACCGATTTTTTCAAAAGCCCGTGACTGCTCAGACTTTACGGCCTCAGAAACAGCAGATATTGCACGCATTGATTCATTTGTGACGCTCGTCACGGTATTTTCTGCGGCCTCGCCTACGGTATCTATAGCAAGTTCAAAAACGTCACCTACCAGCCCCAGAGAGGATTCCACCACATCACCGGAAAAATCATAGGTGTCACCAACCATAATTGAGCCAAAATCAAAAGCCTCCTCAACAACTTCATTATCCAACTGCTCTACGTGGATAGGGCCACCGACTTCACCAGATATTACAACACCGCCTTTATCAACATCGCCGGAAACATTGGAACTTTTTGTTGTGGTGCTTGTGCTTGTGGAAACATTGGTTTCTGTAGTGCTATTTGTAGTGTTTTTGCTGCTGTTATCCTCATCGTTAAACCACCCAAAAAGTCCCATCAGCTTTTCACCATAGCTATAAATCCAATCAAACCCAAAAAGGCCAAACCACCAAGCAAATAAGGGTTCACCTTGCCTGGAGTAATGCCACCAACATGAATTCTAACTGGCGTATTTGTGGACACTTCAGCATCGGCACCAGATGTCATGTCAACGATCCCAGGAGGCGCACCGCCACCGCTCACAGTTTGCAGCTCGGCAAATTGGCCTGCAATTCCAAGTGCTGTAGACAAAGGGTCCATTTTATTTTTTCACTTTTTTGTAGATGAGATAGCCACCACCGACGACTAGCCCGATTTTTACCCATTCATTGGCCTTGGAGCCGACCAGAAAGCCAGCCCCAAGACCGCCAAGCAATAGCAAAATAGGCATTATTTCATTACCCGGTAGAGGATTAATCCCACCACCAAAACGCCAGCACCAATAACTACCGGATGCTTTATGGCGTTTACCGCCTGACTTGGCAAAACCGTTTCCCTGACTGCAATAGGAGCAACGTTCTGTTGCGGCTGGGAACTGGCAACAACGTTCTGGTGCTGCATGGCTTCCCGCTGGAGCTTGACTTGTGCCAGAGTTTTTCCATAGTCCAGCACACTACTCAACGCACCATTCAAAAAACCGCCAAAATCAATTCCATTGGCTGAATCGTCCGGCAGACCATCTGAAATATCAACTGCCATGGTTAAGACCCCGCAGCACCGATTGTTTGATAGATAACGTCGATATCACCAGCACCCGAAACATTTGGAGTCAATCGCAAGTCACCGACCATATGACCAGCACGCGTAACGGTAGCAATATAATCATCACCAAAACCGGCCTCGGAAGGATCAACCACAAAAAGATTGGATTGAGGGGTACGAATACCATCAAGCTGAACGGCGTTGTTCACATTTGCAGTCCGATCAAAGATTGTATAGTCGTCAATCTTCAGCTTGGTCTCCAAAATAACGGTAGAACTCAAGCCGATTTGATCAATGACATCACCCTTGGGCAAATCTGCAATCTGATAATCGCCACTGGATGCCGCCGAATGCCCAAACCTCCGCACCCGCTTAACCAGGGATGGAGCTTGTGGACCTGATACAGCAGCATAGGCGGAGAGTGTCACCGAAGTTGGATCAGAAACATCAATTTCCAGGGTAGCAGTCTGAACAGATGGAAATGAAGCATTCTTTGAAGCAACACCAGTGCGCAAAAGCGTAAGTTCCCGACCTTGGCGAGTGTTCAGGTTGTACCGCTCGAAATCCAAAAATAGAATGCTTTTGGTGGCGGCATCGGCACGGCCATTGAATTGATTCATCAGATTCAACTGTGTTCCTGTCCAATCCTGGACAATCTGGCCGTTAATTTTGAGCCGGATTCCGGTCATTTTTGCCACAGTCATGCCGGTTCCACCAAAAACGATGCCGATATAATGGTATGTCTGACCAATAGGCAATGCCAGGGTGGCGGTGGAATTGAGGTTGACACTATCAAAAGATGGCAGTTTTACTTGGCGTACAAGAGGCATTGATTAATCCTCCAATACGGCTTCGCGCACGGTTTTCAGTGCGGAAATTTTGTTCAAGGCCATAATCACCAAAAGTGTCCAGCCGATTGTTTTCATTTGTGCTGTTGTGGGAACCAAAGAGTTCATTTAATCCATCCTTTTTTGCGTGCTTGATCGACTACAATAGCAGCCAGTAAAGTTCCTATCACCATCGTGGTGATTTGTTTCAAATTGGGCATTGTTGACAACTCCAAAAAAATAAAAGCCCGACTTCAAATATATTGAAATCAGGCTTTTACCCGAACTTTACAAAGCTGGTCAAATCCTATGCATAGGCTACGTTTATATATACGCTATGCTATATAGGAAAATTCACCACAGTTCATTTTTTCCATATTCGACGTTTCCGGCCCTCCGTTTGAAAAATTCATGGGGTTGGAAGCTCATCATTTTATCAATAACCTCTTGCCCCACCATGCCCTGAATGGTGCGAATATCGGCGGAATTGTCTTGACCAAAAAAATATGATTCTGACATGTTGGCCCGGAAATCATTATGAACAGCCGCGAAACGTTGAGAAATGCCAATCAAGCCGATACCAAAGTGACGGCCACGGCCACACAGATCGGCAAAGCCCATGAGGTTGGCCGTTAATCCAGATACCGGAAAACAGCCGTTCAACTCCTCCACCATGAGCGTCATTTTTTGCGCCCCAGGCACATTGTTGATATAGGGTTGCTGCAAGCCTCTTAGCATCACAGATAGCTTGTGCAGTGCCTCTACCCGTGTTGCATAAGGTGGTACATATGCCACCTTGAACTGCCTCCAGTTTTCCGCCAAATATTGCTTTAATTGAGCCAAAGAATGAACCTGATAAACCCCCTCTTCCCCATATTCGCCCATGGTGTCAAAAATCACCAACCGCTGCTCACTATGTAACATTTGCTTGGCCCTGGTGCTTTTACCGCTACCGGATTTGCCAAATATTCCAACTCTCTCCGCATTTTTGATAATCATTGCATTGCCTCCTGAGGGGTAACAACTAAATCATTTTTGCTGTTGACCTCATTTTTTACTTTGCGCCTTTCCCGGATTTCAGCCGATACGGCTTGATATTTAAAATACCCAAAACCAGCAAGAGCAATAAAATTTTCAGCCATACCGCTTTTACTTTCTGCAAGAAAATTCAAAAATGGCACCTCAATGGCGATTTCATACAAGGCTGTTGCAGCCTCATTTGCCGCCTCTTGCTCATTCTCTGCGATTTTGAGCGTGTTTAAACCAGAGTAGGTTCCCGTAACATTGAAAACTGTTGAAAACATCCTGTGGAACTTTTCAACAGTCACAAAATCTTTTTTTGGTGCCTCTTCTTCACCGGCTATTACTTCCTGCCCTGGAATAGATGCTGGTGGTGGTGTACCTGCTGGTTCATCAACGGCCACAAAGGCAAAATGTGCCGTGGACATGCCCGACGAACCCGAATCAGAGGAACCATCCACTGGATTTTGTTGGTTGCTGCTCGGCTCCTGCATTTTCGCCCCCTCCTCCGGCTTGCTCACCTCCTCCGCTGGCTGCATTTGCGGATTGGGTATAAACGGCTTGGGCAGTTGAATTTTTCTCTTCTCGTTTGGCATTTTTTTGTTCTCTCCACTGTTTTTTGATTAAACGGCGTTGCGGTGTACCCCAGGCATAGCCACAGCCACATGATGAAGTTGACTCTGGATGTCGGTTATTGCAGTTTGCATAGGGATTGCCGTTTTTATCGGTCAATACAAGTATAGGCTGTTGGCATCCATGACATGATATTTGCCCCAATGTCATGTATGGTTCTATTGATTGCCCCGGCTTCCGTTGATTGAATACGATCCATGAAATTGAACCAGTCATGCCCCCCCCTTATCATCTGGGAGGTTTTCAACCAAAACCCGCAATACTCGCAAAACAACCTTCCACAAAGTGGAGAGATTCAACACGGATGGCGTTTGACCATCCAGATATTCAAGATCTAGAACTGCCTGTTTTTTTCCCATCCTTGGGATACTCCTAAATTCCATTTGTTAACATGTAATCTCAGATTTTTTTGCTTTACTCCTCTGCATCAGCATCTAAGATATGAATTTTTTTCCGTGCCCGCTCCATGGTCTTTTTTAAACGCTCCCATTCATCCCCGGCCATTTCATTTACAGCATCAAAAAGAGCTTCTGCACCATCCTCCAAGACTCGGTTTTCTGGGATATCTTTCAAGACCATAAAAGCACCCAAAAGCCCCTTGATTTGTGACCAATACATTTGCAAAAGCTGGTGCCTTTGACCTTCAATAACTTTACCCTTCACAGCCTCCTTTCCTTCCACGCCCTGCCCTATCCCGCCCATATCACCGGATAAAGCTTTTTGCACCAAACTCCAAAAAGGGTGCAACTCAGATCGTGTTACATTAGTTTGATTAATAGCTTTAACGTAACGTAGAGATGTCAAAAAATCTTCTATCAATTGTGGTGCTGCAATCTCCAACTGTTCAAATGTTTTGATGTTCCAATTTTCCGATAGACACACCTTTCCAAAACGCAATTCTACACGCCAAATCATGGGGCAATCATCAGGCTCTACACCCCAGATTTTATACCAGTGTCGGCTAGTGGGCTTGCTCTTGACTTCCAATGATTTATCATAGACTTGCAATTGACGACCCGGCATTCTGCCGATTGTGAACGCTGTTAATCTACGTGAGCCAACCACCGATAAATCCATGCTCTCTATTGGCTCATAATTGCGTTCGGTATGCATTCTTGAATGGGACACAAACAACCCCGGATCAAGTACAAAATCGTTAGCCACAATATCAACGCAAACATCCAGCCTGCCTACGCTTTCTGTAATGACGGTTGCACCCATCTGATGCAAAGAAGAGTATAGCCGATCCTTTACGACCGTATAGCCATCTATAGCAAGCTGTGCCGCCTTAACATCCACTCTGATATTCCACTGCTGGGGGTCTTCCGACCGCTTAAACATCCACACTTCACCCAACGGCCCGGTAGACAAGATATAGGCATACCCGGCCTTAGCATTTGAACCATACCCCCGTATTAACCCCTCGAACCCATTTAAATCTACAACTTCAGGCTCTCCACTCGCCTTTGATGCCTGCTTGGCCTCCTCAAGCATGGCAAGACCAAAGGGACCAAGCGCACCCTGAAAAGCCACCTCAAGCGAATCTATGCCAGTCCGAAGAACCGTAAAATCTGTTGCTTGCAACATTTCCCCATTCCTTTATTATTCTGTCATCCCAACGGGGGGTGATACCACCACCCCCCCCCTCACATTGTTGATAAAAAAGCCCCCATCGCGGGGGCTTCAGCATACAATACCCTATTATTAATACGGGATATCGTCGCTATTTTGTTGATTAGGTTGGAATTCTTCCGGGGCTTGCCGTCCACCTCTTGGCCTTGACCAAGTAATATTGAACTCGCCTTTTTTCTTGTCCACCGGAAACCCGGCCACGTAAAGCGGTTGTTGCAGTTGTGGGCCATCAATCGTGATGGAAAAAAAGCTTTTTCCACGCTGACCTTTTAAATCTTTTTCCCAGGCTGCACCCATCTCAAACCATTGACCATTTTGCATCACTTTGACGGTCCAATCTGGCGAATTTTCCGCATGCTTCGCCCTTGGCACCAAAAACATTGCACCAGACACACCGGCCACATTGATATCACCCTTATATACCAACGGTTTACCCTCAACCTGATGTTCCCGAAGAGAACCACAATTTATTGACATTTTAAACCCCTATAACCCTTTGAAAATTAATACAACCAAAAGCGGGAGGTTGAAATCTCCCACAAAACATTGAACCTCTTTTTTTGCACTTTCGGCGACCGTCAAAACCTTCTACGCCTTCACGGTCCCATGATCTGCAGATCTGACATTTTGCGTAACGCAAAAACGGCTTTAGCTCAGGAATCATAAAACCGCCTTCAGCCAAGTAACGGCAGGGATTACCACCACTTCAGAAAACACCAACACCCCTAAAGCAATGAAAAGCATGGTAAAAAGCCCACCAATGATCATGCTACCAGCCTTAAATATGTGAGTTATTTCATTCATGGCTTAAGCATCAAAATCCCGCTCAGAATCAAGCTCTCCAAGCTCTACAGCAACCTCTTCAAAATCTTCATTATCTAGCCAGTTTGGACCATAGAGCATTGCTGCCATTCTTTTAACTCCTTCAGTAAATTCCGGTGGATAAGCAACATAAAGAGCATGATCACCACAACCTATTCTGAATGCTTTAAAAACATCTGCCATTTCTTTGTTCCTTTATGCGCTCCGCGCCGGGACGGGTTTTATCCGTTTCAAGGAAAGGCAGGAAAAAACCATTTAGGGGAAAGGCCCGGGCAAGCCCGGAACCCTCCCCCAGGGAGGTTTTACAACCCCACCAAATCAGAAAAACGCTCTTTCGCATTTCCCCGAAACACCCCCGGTCAGGACCCGTCAAGAACCTTACGGGGGCCAAAGCCCTATGAGCGTTTTAAAACGCTCGGTTGTGGTCACTCAGTATTTCTTCGCTGTTGACGTTCTCTTTTTCTTTTCCAATCCACAATTAGCTCTGCTAAAAAAGCCCCAAGAAAGACTCCAATTGCTGACCCCACCCCCGCATAAAAAAACTCAATCACCTCTAATCTCCTCCGTATGGTTAAGTGAAATGCACATAACCAGTTGATGGTTTGTACAAAACACCCCGGTAATCACCGCTCACCCCTGGCTTGCTCTTCTTAGCCTTCAGGGTTTTTGCTTTACGGACTGCATATTTTTTGTTTAGATTTTTCCCGACAAAAATTTTCATAGCCCCCCTTTTCTCTCAGTTTTTCTTAAGAACTTTTTAAGTTTCTCCGTTACGTAATGGGTTTGGATACCAACCAACAACCATTACGAACGGAGAAACAAATGGAACCCGAGACCGAACAAGATACAAAAAACTCTATGGCCCCTTCTGCAGCATTGCTTTACCAACAAATGAAAGGAATGGCCCTAGTCCACGCAGAACTTATTCAGCTACTTATTGATAAAAAAGTCATATCTAAATCAGAATATAATCAAGCACTTTGCAAGCCTATTGGCCGGTTTTCAAATCCCAAAAAAGGGGGAGAATTTACAGCCAATACAGCATTGAAAATGATTGGCGAAATTAAGCGTTATCTAGAACTTCCTCAGAAGCACATGAAGACTGAGAAAGAGATGATCTATACTCCCGAAGATATTTCTTAGCTTCTGCCAATTGCTGGTCATAAGACCTCTGAAAAAAAGCGTTGATTTGTTCAGCAACTTCTTTTCTGACCTGTTTTTTCAACTTGGATTTTTTAGACATGATCTTCCCCTTTTCCCAAAATTATTAAATTTTCCTACAGAACTTTTCCCCGAAACCCGACACTAAAAAATGAAGGGACTCCACCCGGTTGCAACCAGGTGGAGTTAGGGGGAACCACTCAAGAATGAGTTGTGGCTATAGTCATAACTCGTTATTGTGAGTTATGTCAACACATACAACTCATTTTTATGTTATTTTATTTCTGGGAAACACTTAATATTGGGAGATTGAGCCATGCAAACAATAGATCAGCTATGTGATAAAGCGATAAAAAATCATAACCTTAGGAGTGATAGAGCTTTAGGGCGCATCCTTGGTGTATCACAATCATCAATTTCACAATGGAGAACTAAAAGAGCATGGCCTAGCGACGAAAGAATGATCCATCTTGCAAATTTGGCAGGTGAAAAACCAGAACAAGCTCTACTATTGCTGTCGATCTGGAGAACAGAAGGAGAGACCCGCGCAACATGGCAAAAGCTATTTTCAACCCTTTCCGCCGCATGTCTGGCAATCGCTATTGCCCTCCCCGCCCATTACATAGATGGGAAAAATGCCTTACTTTCAATAATATCTGTCACATGGGATATATTATGTTAAATTGTCTATATGATGATTATCCCTACTGATAAACTGCCTGATCAAGCCCCCTCTTTCCCATTAGCCCCACATATCTTTCCTGACTGTCATTATTGAAGGTTATGCTTTTTTTAAACACTCACTTCTCCCCGCGTGATTATAATTGAAAAAAAATCAGGATAAATTTGTCGCGAATGCAGACAATGGTAGAATTTTTTATATAATTACATTAGTCTAAAGTGCTAATTGATGGATATTTTCTCTACTGTCGAATAAAAAAGTAAAATAGGTGCCAAAATGACGGAAAAATCTCTTGATAAAAACGATTCTCAGCCCGGTTCTGGGGGTGCGGCTGATGTTTCCCTCTCATCAACTGAAAATGATGAGCGGATTCGGAGTATTCTGGAGCGAGTTGAAAAGCTCAATCATATAGGAATCGC
>JADFZS010000173.1 GCA_015232405.1 Magnetococcales bacterium
GTTGTTCTTTGTACTGGCAAGGTCTATTACGACCTTCTGCAAGCTCGCCGTGATTTGAAGATTGATGATGTTGCTTTGGTTAGGGTTGAGCAGCTCTATCCATGGCCTAGAAATACCATTGTCGAGACCATCCGTAGATATAAAAATGCAGAGCTGTTTTGGTGTCAGGAAGAGCCAGCCAACATGGGTGGATGGATGTTTGTCTATCCTCGTCTGGAGTATATTTTGGAGATACTCGGTAAAAAACAGATCCGCGCACATTATGCCGGACGTAAAGCATCTGCATCACCTGCTACGGGTCTTGCCAAGGTCCATGCCCAAGAGCAAAAACAGCTTGTTGAACAGGCATTAAAAAGTAAACCAGAAGATCTAATACGGCCGTTCATAAGGCAGACTGCCATGGCATAGGATAAGGTGGTTTTAAAAATTAATTTATAAAATAAGATATATAAAGATTGGTAACAATCATTACTACATGTAATTTGAGGATATTATGGCAACTGAGATAAAGGTCCCTACATTGGGTGAGTCGATAACTGAAGCCACTGTTATTAAATGGCTTAAAGCGGTGGGTGACTCTGTGGCAGTGGATGAACTGCTGGTTGAACTGGAAACTGATAAGGTTGCAGTGGAGGTTCCTTCCCCTGTGGCTGGGGTTTTAACCCAGATAATTGCAGATGTGGATGAAGATGTTGAGGTTGGTGGAGCTTTAGCCACCATAGATGAAGGTGGATCAGCCGCAAAAGTTGCTCCTACCCCCAAAGTTAGCCAACCTGCTCCCCAAGCTCCAGTGGCTGCACCACCACCTCCGCAACAGCAAGTTGCAACACCTGTGGCCTCTTCAAGCAGTGCTTCATTGTTGTCTCCTGCGGTTCGCAAACTGTTGGAAGAGAACAACCTGGATGCTGGTTCCATCTCAGCTACCGGAGCCAACGGCAGGTTGACCAAATCGGATGTGATGAACCATATAAATGCAAATTCAGCTCCCGCACCTGCTCCGGTACAGCCACAAACAGTAGCAGCACCAGCAGCTCAAAAGCCTGCCAATGTAGCTAAACCAAAGCCTGCTCCTGCTCAATCAACCCCTGCAGATGGGGCCAACTTTCCCCCAGGTGTAGATGGACCAAGAGAAGAGCGAGTGCCAATGAGTCGTCTGCGTAGGCGGATAGCTGAAAGGCTGAAAGAGGCCCAAAATACCGCTGCTATGCTCACCACATTCAATGAGGTGGACATGACAGCCGTTATGGCTCTGCGCAAGAAATATAAAGAGAGCTTTGAAAAACGCCATGGGGTACGCCTTGGTTTTATGTCATTTTTCACCAAAGCCTGTATCTCTGCTCTACAAGCCTATCCCGGTGTCAATGCTGAGATTCAGGGTAATGATGTAGTTTACAAAAACTACTATGATATCGGTGTTGCCGTAGGCACTGAGCAAGGGTTGGTGGTTCCTATGGTTCGGGATGCCGATAAATTATCACTGGCTCAGATTGAGGCTAGCATCAACGATTTGGGACAACGTGCCCGTGTTGGCAAACTAACATTGGAGGAGCTGCAAGGGGGTACATTCACCATAACAAATGGCGGAATTTTTGGTTCCTTGCTTTCCACTCCAATTTTAAACACTCCCCAATCTGGTATATTGGGTATGCACAAAATACAGCAACGTGCCATGGTGATGCCCGACGGTTCAATCCAGGCTCGTCCCATGATGTATCTTGCCCTCTCTTATGACCATCGCATTGTTGATGGCAAGGAGGCGGTCTCTTTTCTAGTGCGTGTTAAAGAGTGTCTTGAGGATCCATCACGTATTATGTTGGAAGCGTAAATAAAAGACAGATTAAAGGAAATCTACAAGTGAGTGATATCTACGATTTGGTAGTAATAGGTGGTGGTCCTGGTGGTTATGTAGCAGCAATTCGTGCTGCTCAACTCGGTCAGAAAGTTGCCTGTGTTGATAAAAGAGAGACCCTGGGAGGAACCTGCCTCAATGTGGGTTGTATTCCCAGTAAGGCTCTGCTGCAATCATCTCACCATCTAGAGATGGCAAAACATGACATGGCTGCCCATGGAGTAAAAACCGGCAGGGTAACTGCCGATCTTCCCACCATGATGGGGCGCAAGGATGAGGTGATTCACGGATTGACACAGGGAATCGCATTTTTATTTAAAAAAAACAAGATAGATCATTTCTGTGGTCTTGGAACCATTGTAGCTTCTGATACTGTTGCTGTTTCAGGGGATGATGGCAGCAAAAAAGAGCTAAAAACCGAACACATACTTATTGCTACGGGTTCCGAAAGTGCAACCTTGCCAGGGTTGGATATTGATGAAAAATATATTGTCACATCTACTGGCGCACTATCTCTGCCTAAAATCCCCAAAAAGCTGGTGGTTATCGGGGCAGGTGTTATTGGTCTTGAGCTGGGTTCTGTATGGCGACGTTTGGGTTCTGAAGTAACAGTGGTTGAGTATCTAGATGCTATTTTACCCGGTATGGATGGTGAAGTTCGTAAACGTTCCAAGTTGCTTTTTGCCAAGCAGGGGCTTAATTTCCGGCTCTCTACCAAAGTTACCGGAGCTACTGTCAGTAACAAAAAGGTTATGTTATCTGTGGAGCCTGTTGGTGAAGGTGATGCAGAAATAATAAATGCCGACGTGGTTTTGGTTGCTGTGGGAAGGTTACCATGCACGCAAAATCTGGGCTTGGAAAATGTTGGTGTAAAGCTGGATGAAAAGGGCTTTGTTGTGGTTGATGGAGATTTCCAGACCAATGTTCCAGGTATCTTTGCTATTGGTGATGTTATAGGTGGAATGATGTTAGCCCACAAAGCAGAAGAGGAGGGGGTCTGTTTAGCCGAAAAACTTGTGGGGCAAAAAGGGCATATTAATTATAAAGCAATACCAGGGGTGGTTTATACCCATCCTGAGATTGCTGCGGTTGGGCGTAGTGAAGAGGGGTTGAAAAGGGATGCTATCCCTTATAAAGTTGGTAAATTTCCCTTTGGTGCCAACGCCCGAGCCAAGGCTATGGGGGATATTGATGGTTTTGTGAAAATTTTAGCCCACAAAGAGAATGATCAAATTCTAGGAGCACATATTATCGGTCCGGGAGCAGGAGATCTTATTGCAGAGATTGTACTGGCAATGGAGTCTGATATATCAGCAGAGGATATAGCCCGAACCTGCCACTCTCACCCAAGTTTAGGTGAGGCGGTTAAAGAGGCTGCTTTGGCGGTGGACAAAAGAGCCATACATATGTAGCGCCCAATAAGAACATTCCCCTATGGCAAACGGCTAGATCTTCTTTTTATTTTGCTTACAGAAATTCCCGTATTCCTGTGGCAAAACTCTTGGGGGTGATGCCGAAACTTTGCCATGGGGGATCAGCCTTACAGATATTATCTTCTTGGGCCATAATGAGTTGATCCACAGTGACAGGTGGTGATGGCAGCACCCGCTCCATAATCCAAGCGTTCATGGTTAGTATAGGAAAGGGAATGGGAACTTTTAGTCGCTGTTTACCTGTTGCCAACAGAATTTCATCAATGATCTGACGAAAAGTCAAAATATCAGGCCCCCCCAGCTCATATGTTTGACCTATTGTGGTTGGCTCCTCAATGGCATGGGTCAGGCATTGGGTAACATCGTTTACCCAAACTGGCTGCATACGGGCTGTACCATCTCCAAGAATAGGAGCAACTGGTGATTTTGCTACCATTTCGGCAAACTGGTTGGCAAATTTATCCTCTGGTCCAAAAATTACAGAAGGACGAAAAATGGTATAGTCCAACCCACTGTTACGAACAGCCTCTTCAGCTTGCCATTTGGTCTGGTGATAACGGCTAGCGGCATCAAATCGTGTGCCTAAGGCACTAACATGGATAAACCTTTTGACATTGGCTTTTTTAGCAGCATTTAAAAGGTTCTCGGTTCCTTTAAAGTGAACATCTGCAAATGTTCTACCGCCAACTTCAAATAGAATACCCACAAGATGGATGACCGTATCAACATCTGCCAAGGTTTCATCCAAAGAGGCTGGCTCCAAGATATCCCCCTTTAGTAGCTGAACTTCATCAGGATAATCGCTATTATTCACCTTTGTCGGGTTACGGCAAATACCCCTGACCTTTTTGCCTTGAGCGGATAATTTTTTAATAAGGTTGGACCCCACCAGTCCAGTTGCTCCACTAACCAATATCATAATTCCCCTCCCAATATTGCCAATCCATGATTATTGATAATAAAACAGATTGCTAAACGGTGTACACTCTCTTGTTTTGACACCATTAAAATTTATGAGTTTCCATGGAATATTTTTAATTATTTATTGACACCAAGGTGGCAACGTGTAAATAATAATCATTCGCAATTAAAATTCTCAAACAGTCACAGGATAGAATCAAAGATGGATGCCAATATCAACTATTTTCCACCCCATTCAAGACCCGGCTATAACCCAGAAAAACCAGATCAAAAGATAAACAAACACAACAAAGTACGTTCCCGTCCCCGACCTGCACCCCGTAAAGGTTCTGCGCGAGCAAAAAAGCGTATGGGACGAGAGGCCATCAAAGCAGGTATGGCAGCTACCCTCACACTGAGCATGTTGACAGGATTGAAAATAGTAAAACCCATGAAGCTACATGGCCCTGTAAGTTGGGCATTTGTCGGGTTGACATTGGCCCATACATTGATTTATGAGATACCCAATAAAAAAGTAACAAGGTAGATTTGCCATTGTTGCCCATTTTTTCTAAAATTTGGTTAATTAAATAAACATGATTCAATTAATACCAATTGCTGCGGTTGGTGGTTATGTCTGTGCTGTAACAGCACGTAAATTCATTGCCAAAAAAAGAGCCGCCACGGCTGCCAACCTCAAGCCTGGGGCCTCCATGATCCACTTTGTCAAAGAGTTTGTCGAAGAGGAGGAGGAGATTATTCTAGCTGTAGAGGATATACCATTAAACAACAGGCATAGTAGTACCCAGCTTATAAGTGAGTTCAGCTTTGTCCGCAGTGCAACAACCCAAATAAAAGTACAACGGGATAAAGAGCAACATTTCGGACTTGATAGCGATATGTTTTCTGTTCTTAAAAAACATACCAACGCTCATCTTAAAAGGGTTTTAAACCTTGATTTGCAGAGTGAAACCCGTCGTGAAATCAAGTTAAGGCTTACCGCTGCTCCCCATACCGACCACCACTATCGGGTTATCTGGAAACAGCAGGGCAAACGGGGATTTCAAGAGGTCGAGGTGGGTGGTAAGTTCTATCAAATCCCTTTTCTGGTTACCCATGGTCTTTCGGCTACCGTTGATACAATTCAGGTAGAGCAGATTTCCCATGGGGTTAGTAGCTAATAACAATCTATATGTAAAGATATTAGTCTCCATTGGAGATGGAAATATTTAAAGATTCAGCTAGCTTGATCAACGTATCCAGAGCTTCATCATATTCAAAATCATCAATTTGCTCATCTATCGTTGCCAGTTGAACTTGTGCCTTGCTACCCACCAACTCCCTTATTTCCGCCACTTTAGCTGTTGCTTTGGAGTGACCGGTTTTTAATAGGGGAACAAGCTCTTCTAACAACGGTTTTAGCAGTTCAGGATAGATAAGTTCATCGGGTCCATCATTTGTAACATCAACCTCTTCAATAGTTTGTGGCACATCTTCATGGAGGGACTCCAAGCCATTTAATATTGGGGTAAGAGCTTTATTCAAATCAGCAATAAGGGTTTGGTACTCTGTTGCTTTTTCATCTTTGATACCTGTTTCCAACAGTAGGGCAGCTTGGTATAGATTTTCTGCACCAATAGCTCCTGCCACCCCTTTTAGGGTATGGCTGGTGCGCTGAACATCAATGAAATCACCTTTTTGAATTGTGGAGCGGATTGAGGCAATTACATCTTTGTAATCATGGAAAAACTCTTTTAACAGCTTTTTAAACAGTTTTTTATTGCCGCCGACACGTTTAAGCCCTTCATTTATATCAATACCATGCAAATTGTCTGGTAGCTCTTCTTCTTTTTGCTCTCCTTGGGTTTGGGTTGGTAGAGAGCCTCCCCGATTTTTGGCAGGAATCCATTTCACCAAGGAATCAAAAAGTTTGTCAGGATCTATAGGTTTGGTAATGTGGTCGTTCATACCCCCAGCTAAACTTTTTTCACGGTCGCCAGCCATAGCGTGGGCTGTCATTGCTAAAATTGGTGTTTTTTCATAGCGAGAATCCTTTCTAATAGCAGCAGTTGCCTCCATGCCATCCATTACAGGCATCTGGATATCCATTAAAACAACATCAAAACTGGTGTTTTTAATGGCCTCCACTGCCTCTTCACCATTGTTTACTACTGTAACCACCAAACCGTTGCCTTCCAATAGCTCTGTAGCAACCTGTTGGTTTATCTGGTTATCTTCTGCAAGCAGAACCTTGGCTCCCAATATTCCCTTAATAGCATCAACATCTCTTGCTTTAGTCTGGCTTTTTGCTTTAACACCGCCTCCATCAAGGCTAAATACATTCATGATGGAATCCAGAATCAAGGAGGGGTTTACAGGTTTTAATAGATAACCGTCAATAACATTTTTTTTCGTCTCTGACAGTACCTCTTCACGACCATAAGCTGTTACCAAAATTATTTTAGGTGATGTAGCAGATTTGTTATTTTCTTTTATTATTTTTGCAGCTTCCAACCCTGTCATGCCCGGCATTTTCCAATCCATCAAAACCAGTTGATATTGTAGGTGATCATTTTGATTACTGTTTTGAGCAATAGCCTCAATGGCTTGTTGTCCAGAATTAACAGTTGTGACATCAAATGAGAATGAAGCTAAAATCTCCTGTAAAATTGTTCGTGAGCTATCATTATCGTCTACTACCAGTACACGAGTACCTTTAAGGTCAGAGGCCAGTAGGGTTTTTGTTCTATCCTGAGAAGGTTTGCGACCAAACCAAGCTGTAAAAAAGAATTGGCTTCCTTTGTCTGGTTCGCTATCAACCCATATTTCACCTTCCATCATCTCAACTAATCGTTTGCTGATGGAAAGTCCCAGGCCGGTTCCACCATATTTACGGGTGGTAGAGGTGTCAGCTTGGGAAAAGGCTCTAAACAGTTTAGATGTTTGTTCAGGTGTCATACCAATTCCGGTGTCTTTAATGGAGAATTTGATATGAACTTTGTCCCCTTTGCGTTCCAATAACTCAGCTCCGACAAACACCTCACCGTTATCTGTAAATTTAACCGCGTTGTTACAGAGATTAATTAAAACCTGCCCAAGTCGAGTAGGGTCTCCTATTAGGGCATCAGGTACATTTTCAGGACGGGAGAAGATAAGCTCCAGACCTTTCTCTTCCACCTTGATATTGACAATAGTTGCCAGGTTGTCGAGAACATAATCAAGATGAAAATCAATGGTTTCCATGGTCAGCTTGCCAGCTTCAATTTTGGAGAAATCAAGTATATCGTTGATGATTCCCAGCAGAGAGTTGGAAGATGATTGGATCTTTTTTAAATAATCGGCCTGTTTGTCGGTTAACTCTGTTTGCAGAGCTAGATGGCTCATACCGATTACGGCATTCATGGGGGTGCGGATTTCGTGGCTCATATTGGCAAGAAAATCACTTTTTGTTCTAGTTGCCTCTTCGGCCTCTTGTTTGGCTATGGTTAATTTATCTTCCAACTCCTTCATAACAGTCACATCTGTACGAATGGAGACATATTTGAATGGTTTTCCCTTCTTGTTCATAAAGGGAACAATCGTAGCTCTTACCCAGTATGGCTGTCCTTTTTTTGTAAGGTTTTTTACCTCACCATGCCATGTACGACCACCGGATATGGTTTTCCATAAATTTTGATAAAACTCTCGGGAGTGCTCATCTGATTTAACCATACGATGGTTATTGCCCATAAGCTCTTCTCTGGCATATCCGCTTATTTCACAAAATTTATCATTTACATAGATGATATCACCTCTGATATTGGCAGCACTTATAATTGCGTGCTCATCCATGGCAAATTTTTGTTGGTTTAACTCCTGTAATAAAGACTCCTGCTCTTTTTTTGCCAACTCACTATTTTCCAGTTCCTCACGTAGCTTAACGGTTTGAGAATCTATGAGAAGCTGTTTTTTGTTAGATGTTTCAGATAGTTTGAGAACGATATTGATTATCCAGAAAAGTAGAAGAAAAATAGTGAAAAAAATCAGAATTGTAGTCTGTTTTAAATGGCTCCACGATAGGGCATTCAACTCTTCAAGGGGGAGGTCAACTTCCAGAATTCCCCGAAGATCACCATTTTTCCAGTCTTTTTTTGGTGATTGTGGGTGGTTGTTGTGACAGTTTACGCATGATGAGTACATGACATCAGCAACAGCATAGCGGAACAATTTTTTACCATTAACCGTTTCGATTTTATGAAAGGCGTCCCCTGGGTTGTCTTTTAGAAACTGCCAGGCTTGTTTTTGAAAAGTGCTATTAAATTTATTATCTTTTTTGCGCCAAGGGAAAGGAAAAGGGCTGTAAAGGTGGGCTTTGGCCCCGGAAAGATCTGTTCCAATTTTCTCTCCAAACAGAATAGCAAGGGTTGCAGGCAGAGGAATGGTTCCATGTTTATCTTGATAGTCATGGGTAGCAACCATCCCATGTTCAACCGCAGACTCCACAACCTCAGAAGAGTATAAAGTCCTGAACTCCTGCAAAGCACTGGATAGAACAACTGCATTTTGCATGGCAGAAGAGCGCACCAAATCAGATTGAGCTTTAAACAGGCTCCATACCATACCAACGCTTATCAGGGAAAAAGATATGATTAAAGCAACAATGGTGCTTTTTTCACTCAACTTACCACCAGATGGTGAATTTTCCTCGGTTGAGATAGATTGCTCAATAGCCATAATTGTTGCTTCCTCCCCCCTACAAACTTTCTGAATTATCTTTTATATGCCAGCTCTTACAATTTGTACTGAACAGTTTGTTGAATAAGTCGCATTTACCAATAAATCAAAACGTGTATGGGATTGTAAGTTAATCCAAGTTATTGGCAAGCATTATTTCTTATGAAACTCAACATAACATTAACTTTATATCAATCACTTGGCAATATTAGCGATAAGTTTTGTTTCTGCAAGGTTATATGTAGTAAGTTGACTTAAACTAATTTTTGATTGTATTGTTTGTTATGATAATAAACTAAACTAAGTTAAAATCATGCAACAAAAGTGTAGTAGTTTTTATGTTGCTAAACTGATGATCAGTAACTTTGAATAGTGTAGGCAATTTTGAGTTCAAGCGAGTTGTATTTTTTGGGGGGGTATACGTGTTTTAATTGAAAAATGATTTGAACACATTACTAACTTCAAACCTCTGCTTTTAAATAGGGGTACTTTTTATATTGT
>JADFZS010000174.1 GCA_015232405.1 Magnetococcales bacterium
TGAAAAAGAGACAGTTCTAGAATCGCTGTTTGGATTATCGCTGGTGTTTTCATATGTTATACTCCGCAAGGCGGTTTCATATTGGGCTTTGGTTGCGGTTCCGGTCAGGGTCATGGTTCCGGTGGCTGCATCCCATTTGCCTGTAATACCGTTTTGATCAGTAAAGGATAAAATATCTTCGCCATCTTGATAATTTCCAGATATGGATATTGTGGCCTCTTCCAGGTCTGAATCGTCAACATCAATCAAAACGGTATTTACGGCCTTTGGAATGCTGCATCTGGAACCCTGACCTTAACAGGTTCGGCAACTAAAGAAGCCTATCAGTCTGCGTTGCAAAGTGTCAGTTATGAAAATTTCAGCGATAATCCTAATACCAATACCCGCACAATATCTTTCTCAATCAATGACGGTAAGAGCGATAGTAACATCGTTACAAGTGAGGTGAATGTCACGGCTGTCAACGATGCACCGGTGACCACATCCGGGGCTACAGTGGAATATTATCAAGATGATGCCCCTGTTATAGTGGACTCTGAAATTACCTTGAGTGATTTGGATGATCTAGAGCTAGAGGGGGCTACAATCTATATCTCTGCCAACTATCAAAATGGTGAAGATATACTCTCATTCACAGATCAAAATGGTATTACAGGCTCATGGGATGCTGCAACCGGAACCATGACATTGAGCGGAACCGCCACAATAGCCGATTATCAAACCGCTCTACAAAGCATCACCTATGAAAATTCCGGCGATAGCATGACCTCTGGATCTCGCACCATATCTTTTACAGTTAACGATGGTGATAGCGACAGCACTGTTGCCAACAGCACTGTGGATGTATTTATCACCCCATCACCGTTGACCACAGATAGAGATAAGCAGGACGCTAGCAAACAAGATTCCCTAGACTCAAGAAATTTTGGTATGACTCCTCTAGTTGAAAATGATTATTTGGAAGACCAAGATGGTGTACAGCTACCAGCTGATCAAGAGATCATGGAGACCATAGCCCCTCCTCCAAGGCAGGGAGTTGGCTTTGATTATTCAAATGATGACAATAACCAGCAAGCTCTTGGAAACACCGCCTTTGTACAAGAGAACATGACGAACAAGCAAAGTGTCGTCAATGATATGGCTATTGATTCCGATTTTCGCATTGCTGCCCAAGGGGATGATGAAGGGGATATGTTGCCCGAAAACAGTGCTAATTTCCAACTCGAGACACCATCGGAATTTTGGTCAGAAAATGAGCTTGCCTCTTCTCTTAACCTTGAGACTGGCAGAGGCGCAGAAATATTGGCAGGAGTTGTATCCCATGAAGATGTTAATAAAAGCTCCCAAACTGCCGCAGAAGATAAAAATGAAAAACATGATCCAGGAACACCGGGTTATGGCGGTTCTGAATCGATAAAACCCGATGCAGGCAGACCCGGTTTAACAGCACAACTAGGTGCGTACGGCAAACGTGGTTTTCAAACAGAGGTGGATGAGTTTTTAGATACTCTGAAACCACCATCAAAGTAGAGTGGGCTAAACAGAGCGGTGGCATTATAATTGCTTACCCTTATCCAGAACTCCTATAACATGTTTTCAATCTGGATAAGGTAGCGCACTCCATGGCCCGAAAATCAATCATAAGCCTGGTACTAACCTTGGTGTTAACCTTTGGTGCTCTAGTATTAAGCCTTGAAGCCCATGAGAGTAAACTCCCTACTCTGCAACTTTTGGATGCCCAGCCCGAAATAAGAGCCTATCTGACCCCCAAAAAACGCGCCCCTCTCACATCACGCATTGATGGTGAAGTCATTAAAATAACTGTTCGTGAAGGTGATAATGTTACTGCCGGACAGACACTTATTACCTATGATTGCAAAGCTCTAAACGCCCAATTAAACAGGGCACGTGTTGAGTTTGAAACCGCACAAAACAGATATTTGGTAATGAAGGAGCTTTTAGAGCTGAATTCAGTTGGCAGTTTGGAAGCCAAAGCCAGCTATGCAGAACAGCAAAAAGCAAAAGCCGATATTGATTTTTTTAAAGCCCGTATACGAGGCTGTGTTATCAAAGCACCATTTACAGGTATGGTATCTAGAGTTGATGTAAAAGCAACTCAATATGTTCTTGAGGGCAACCCCCTTTTGGAGATAATTGATAACCAACTTCTGGAGATGGAGATGGTGCTACCATCAAACTGGCTATCCTGGTTACGCCCTGGGGTTAAGTTTTCGATCAAAATAGATGAAAATGGAAAAAGTTATCCAGCCCAGGTTATCAGAATTGTCGCTGATGTTGATCCAGTTAGCCAAACCTTCAAAGCTATAGGAAGCATTACGGGATTAAGCCCAGAGTTGGTCCCAGGAATGAGCGGTGCTGCTTTTTTTAATATTCAAAGTAAAATGGGTGGCTCAAAGTTGCAAGATACCGTCATCACCGCTAGAATTGATATTGCGTCCTCCAACACCTTTTTTCCATAGGACAAACGGATAGGTATGCAACATCAAGGGGAAAAACTCATCCTCGGTTTAAGTGCGATGCTTCAATTAGGTAAACGCGCTTTTGCTGCGGAGGACGAAAAAGCCTTCAACTTTTTGGTGGTGAACGAAACACACCTAATGACTCCATATCGTCAGGCAGCACTGTGGAGCGACCATTTGTCAGGTAGTAACTCTATTGCAGCGGTTTCTGGCTCCCCCGATCCAGAAAAACGCGCTCCCTACATAACATGGTTGAACAAAATTTTAATTAAGCAAGCTAAAGAGAACACATCCCCCAACCCATCCAGATTTAATAAAGATCAACTTGAAGAACAGCTTGGTGAAACCTGGGATCAATGGTTGCCGGCCTACGGTCTTTGGGTTCCATTGATTACCGGACAAGGAACAAAAATGGGGGGGCTTTTTATCGCCAAGGCGGTCCCCTGGACCAACGCTGAGATGAAATTGTTAAAAAAACTGGCCGATACCTACGCCAACGCTTGGGAATCTGTCTGGTTGCGATCCCGCAAACCGTTTATGCTCTGGCCTAAAGACAAACCCATCCGCAAGACACTGTTTAAACTGGCTCTTGTAGCTGCTCTCTTACTTGCCATGTGGACCCCAATTCACCAGACAACACTGGCCCCGGCAATGGTTGTCTCAAAAGAGACTTTTCCCATCCGCTCAACTCTGGATGGTGTTATCGAAAAAATGCATGTCCAGCCCAATCAAACTGTTAAAAAGGGCGATCTTCTGTTCAGCCTTGATAAGGCGGAGCTGGAGAACCAACTTGAGATATCCTACAGACTTCTCTCGGTCTCTCAGGCAGAGTATAAGCAGACCCTGAAAATGGCGGTTCGTGATGAAGATAGTCGCATAAAATTAAAAATTCTTGAAAAACAGATAGAGACACAACAGGCCGAAGCCCAGACAACCTCTATTCAACTCCAACGGGTTGATATCAGATCACCTAGAGATGGGGTGGTGATTTTTGATGATGCCAACGATTGGCTGGGCCGCCCGGTAATGACCGGGGAACGAGTACTGGAAGTAGCCGACCCCAATCAGTTGGATATTGAGATCAACCTTGCTGTGGGTGACACCATAGCCCTTGAAAATGATGCTAAAATTCTACTGTTTCCCAATATCGACCCCATGAACTCCCTACCAGGAGCACTCTATCGTATAGCTTATGTTCTCCATGAGACAGAAGGAACCTTGGCCTATCGACTACGTGGGAGATTTGACGAAGGGGTAAAGCCTCTTCGCATCGGTATGCGTGGTGTTGCCAAGCTCTATGGTCGCAAGACTACTCTGTTTCTCTATATCTTCCGTAGACCCATGGCCTCTATGCGGCAATGGCTGGGTCTGTGAATACAAAAGCACCCGATACTGGGCGACCACCGCCACTTCGGGAAGAGCTACATCTGTTTCCAGGTCCCAGAGCCAGAGATGGCACACCAACTTGGACATTAAACGATCCCACAAGTACCCATTTTTATCGCATTGGTTGGATGGAGTTTGAAATCATCAGCCGTTGGCGACGCGGGGGACCAGATAGAATTGCTGAACTGGTTAACAAAGAAACTCCATTAGAAGCAAGCCCCCAAGATGTGCGAAAAGTGGTCAATTTTCTACTTGGAGCAAATTTACTGCGCCCCCAAGGGCAGCGTGGACTTGATCGGCTTCACCAAAAAGCTGCGTCACTTAAAAAAGGGTGGCTCCATGGAGCTTTGGGAGCCTATCTATTTTTTCGGGTTCCTATACTCAACCCAGATAGATTTTTAAACCGAATAATGCCAATGGTTAAATGGCTATATTCTGGTTGGTTTATCGCCTTGACTATCGCTGCTGGTTTAATGGGATTCAACTTTATTATTCGCCAATGGGATTCCGCCCTGCAGGCATTCAATCAAACCCGGACCTTAACTGGTCTGCTGCTTATTTTTACCGCAATTTTTCTTACCAAAGCGGTCCACGAAATTGGCCACGCTTTGGCCTCCAAACGATACGGTTGCCACATTCCTACCATTGGCGTTGCCTTTTTAATGCTTATGCCTGTGATGTACACCGATGTCAGCGAGGTATGGAAACTGGTCTCTAAACGGAGCCGTATGATAGTTGGTGCAATCGGTATAATTGCAGAGCTGGGCTTGGCAGCCTGGGCCTCACTGTTGTGGGGTATATTGCCCCCTGGTGAGTTAAAGGATGCCCTTTTTTTTGTCGCCTGTGTAAGCTGGTTATCAACCATAGCAATAAATGCCAGCCCCTTTTTGCGTTTTGATGGGTATTACCTGCTTTCTGACTGGTGGGAAATTGAGAACCTCCACGAAAGAGCTGGTAATCTGGGGCGTTGGCAACTAAGGGAGTTCCTGTTTGGCTGGGATGCTCCATTTCCCGATTGGGCGCTTTATGAACGGCGAAAGATGATTATTGCTTTTGCCTGGCTGACCTGGGTTTACCGCTTTTTTCTCTTCCTTGGCATTGCTCTTTTGGTGTATCACTTTTTCTTCAAAGCATTGGGAATGCTGCTCATGAGCATAGAAATAGTCTGGTTTATAGTGCGCCCTATCTATAAAGAGGTTCGTATCTGGACCCAGCAGGGAGCTAATTTTAGTTTAAACCTGCGGTTGATCACCACCGTATTGGTATTTGCAGGTTTTATCGCACTGTTATTTGTGCCTTGGAAGGAATCAGTCAAAGCAGCAGCAATGCTGGTTCGTGATCAATCAACGGTCATCCATGCTCCAGCTACCGGACAAATTGTTGAACTAAACACCGTGGCTGGAGATAGAGTAAAAAAAGGTGAGATGCTATTTTCCCTCAACTCACCAGACCTGGATAATGAATTAAAACTAGCAACACTAAATACAGATGCTTTGCGTTGGAAATTAAATCACAGTGGAAGCGACTCTACCCTCCTGATTGAAGCTGCCATGAACCAACGTGAGCTTGAGGCTAGTTTGACACATGAAAAAGAGCTGTTACGGCTGAAAAACCAGATGAATATGACAGCACCATTTGATGCTCTGGTTACAGATGTTGATGAGGAGATAAAACCGGGGATATGGGTTGCGGCTGGTGAACCAATAATGGAGATTGCCCACCCCAAACGTTGGCAGATCATCACCTATGTCAAGGAGACTGACCTAAGGCGATTGAGTGAGGGAGGCAGTGCTAAATTTTACCCGGAAGGTCTCGACTGGAACCCCATCCCTTGTCGTATCTCATCAATCGCCATGACCAGCTCCAACACCATCACCGAGGTGGCCCTATCCTTGGACCACGGTGGTGATGCCCCAACTTATGTAGACCCCATGGGAAACTATATACCCAACAGTTCCATCTATCGGGTGGTTCTTGATATCACAGCCCATTTTCCCAATCCCGCTCATATGTTGCGAGGATCAGTCACCCTTGAAGGAACCTACATAACTCCCATATCCGAAATAATCCGTTTCGGACAGGAGTTATGGGTCAAGGAGACTGGCTTTTAATCAAGCTGGCAAATCTTCTTCAATTGGAATAGACACCTACTACCAGGTGATACTATCCATATTTTCAAACTCTAAAGTTGAACCATCATCCAATGTTATGGTTCCTGAAGCATCACCATCAGTAAAGTCTATGGTGTTTGTATCATTATCGATTGTATATTCAAATTCAGTTTCAAGGGTCCAATCTGCATTATTACCTTCTGGTCCGCTACTTACACCATCTAACTGTACTGAGTCTATCCAGCCTTGACCTCCACCACCATCGGCGAAGTCCATTCCGGAATCAGGACCAAATGTAAAGAGGTCGTCACCATCTCCACCAAGCATGATGTCATCCCCTGCTCCACCATCTAGGATATCATTACCAACACCGCCATCTAAGGTATCGTTACCATCACCAGCATAGATGGTGTCGTTTCCTTCACCACCGGACATATAGTCGTTACCAGCTTCAACAGCTTCGGTGCTCTCCTCTTCACCACTATTTTTATCTTTTCCTTTGCCTTGGCCCTTATCTTCATTTTTAGCTTTGCCACTACCTTTTGATGAATCGGCCTCGGCTTCAACAGTTTCGGCTTGGGCACCGATAACATCATCACCAGCACCACCAAAGATGACATCATCGCCATCACCACCAAGTAGAGCATCCTCACCTTCACCACCTATGATAGTATCAGCACCACCTTCACCATCCAGTGCTGCACCGGAATCGTCACCAACTATCAGATCATTGCTATCAGATCCGGTTTGATCACCTTCACCAGTGGTCTCAGCCTCTTCTTGTAGCTCTTCATAATAGTCATCTTTTGCAGCCTCTACAGCAGCATCAAGATCCTCTGGGGAGGTATCGGCATCTATCTCAAAGGTTAGTGTTGATCCGTTGTTTAATTTCAGGTAGCTGGTGTGGTCCACAGCACCACTTTGGTCGGTACCACGATCTCTGGATACAGTACCATCAATTTCGGCCTCATACCTCTCTTCACCTATGGTCAAACTGTTAACCAAAATATGAGAGTTTGGATTGACCGGTTCAATTGAGAAGGTCTGAACCGAATCTGGATCTACACCCTCAACAGCAAAGGACTCCCACTCACCAGATGAGTTGTAAGATGTCTCTGTGGTAAATACACCAGCAGACTCACCGTTGATGAAAATTTCAAACTCACCACCATTTCCTTTACCACCCATGGCGATTTCCAGCTGCATCACTTCATCACCAGCCCAAGATGCATCAACACTACCTTCGCTCAACTGGGTATCATCTTCATCTTGAGTGGTTATCTGGATTCCCAAGGTTTCGCTGCCACCGCCATCGGTGTCTGTTGTCATTTGAAGATCTGGAACTGTCCATGAAATTGCATCACCATCATCATTGAATCCATTTACTTCCAACTGATCCTGAGAGATTACCCATGTATTTGGTTCGCTTCCCTCTTCACCAATATTGAATGTAGCTCCATCTGGTACACCAGTCAGAACCATATCGCCACTCAAAGATTCACTACCATCTAAATCCTGAAGGCCAAACTCAATATTCACATCGATAACCGCTTCACCAAATGAGCTATCATCATCGTTTTGGCTCGCTTGGGTCACAGTAAAGTTCACTTCATCAGCATCGGCTTCAACAACCACATCAATACTGCTGGATGTGGTATTGGTGTCGTCACCATCTGTTGTGGTTGCTTGCACCCCTATACTAAAATCATCTGCACTGTTTTCAGGAGGGGTTATTGTCAGGTCAGGAATTTCCCAACCAATAACATCACCAGCATCATTAAAACCAGTTGGTGCAAGGTCATCTTGACTGATAATCCATGTATTGTTTTCTCCAGCTTCACCAACATTCAATACCGCCCCATCAGGGATATCTGTAAGGATGATATCACCAGCAAGTGATTCCGAACCGTCGGTATCTTGCAAATCAAAGCTGATATCCAACGCTATTGCGGTATCTTCAGTGCCAACCGCATCAACTGTTGTGATATTGGCAGCATCGGCAACCGCTGAAACATCAACATCTAAAGAACCTGTTGCAGTACTGGTATCTGTTCCATCAGAGCTTGTTACCTGCACTCCAAGGGAGAAATCATCACTGTCACCTGCGGCTGTGGTGATTGTGAGATCAGGAATTTCCCAAGCGATAGGGTCTCCGGCATCATTATAAGCTGTTACCTCCAGGTCATCTTGTGATATTTCCCATGTATTGTCAGCTCCAGCACTACCGATATTCATAGTTGCCCCTTCTGGAACATCGGTAAAGACAATATTTCCAGAAAGCGATTCCGAACCGTCTAGATCGTCAAGGGAGATTGAAACATCCAATTCGATGGGTTGGTTTTCACCTCCTGAGGCATCAGAAATCTCAAAAACCGGGGTATCAGCAACTGCATCCACAGAAACATTAATTGTCCCTGTTATGGATTCAGAATCACCACCATCTGCCTCGGTGGATGTTGCTGTGACATTAAGGGTGAAATCAGCGTCGGAATCTTCTGCCGGGGTGACAGTCAACCCTTCAAGATCACCAGATTCCAAAGTCCAAGTGCCATCACCATTGTCTATACCTGCGGATAGCTCTGCTCCTTCTGGTACACCTTCAATAGTGATTGATAGACTCTCTGAGCCGTCTGTATCGGTCAAACCAGAGGCTATATCAAGACTAATTGCACTATCTTCTGAACCTGAAGCGGTATCATCAAGCACCAATGTTGGAGCATCAGCATCGGCATCTACCGATACATTGATTGTGCCTGTTGTGGTAGCAGTTTCGCCACTTTCTGACTCAGTAGATGTGGCAGTTACGCTTAAGGAGAAGTCAGCATCAGAATCCTCAGCTGGGGTGACGGTTAATCCCTCTAAATCACCAGCTCCTAAACTCCAGCTTCCATCACCATTATTAGTACCTGCGGATAGCTCTGCACCCTCTGGTACACCTTCTATTGTAATAGAGAGAGACTCAGATCCATCTGTATCTGTAAGACCAGCAGCAATATCAAGAGTTATTGCACTATCCTCAGCACCGGACGCATCATCGACATCAAGAGTAGGATCAGAAGCATCAGTATCAACAGGCTCAGGTTCTGGTTCTGGCTCAGGCTCAGGTTCTGGCTCAGGTTCTGGCTCTGGCTCTGGTTCTGGCTCAGGTTCTGGCTCTGGCTCAGGTTCTGGCTCTGGCTCAGGTTCTGGCTCTGGCTCTGGCTCTGGTTCTGGTTCTGGCTCTGGCTCTGGCTCAGGTTCTGGCTCAGGTTCTGGCTCTGGCTCAGGTTCTGGCTCAGGTTCTGGCTCAGGTTCTGGCTCAGGTTCTGGCT
>JADFZS010000175.1 GCA_015232405.1 Magnetococcales bacterium
TGCTTTCCGCCCGCATCTTTTAAATCTTGATATTTTTCCAATAATTCCAGCAACTCAACCTCAATTGCTTGGGACAATAATTTTTTAGCTCCTTGCCGTAATAGCTCCGTGACCGGATCATCCAGATTTTTTTCTGGTGCAGCAAGATCAATAACGTTATTTTCACTCATGGTGTATCTTTCCTTTTCTGTGGGACTGGTGGATTCGTAGCAGTTTCCACCAGGATACCCCACCCGATGCTCAGGCCATACACAAAATTTGACAATATCTCTATAAGGGTTCAGGATTGGCTGATTAGGGAGGACTGGAAATCAGGTGTCAGCAAGCGAACGGATGTATCGTTCCTGACAACCCGTTTATTCACGATCGACTTTAATAGCCTGATAGAAACCGCAAAAGCTGCCAACTTGGAGCCGTTCGCATACCTGCGCTATGTTCTACCGAGCTGGCAACAGCCCAGTCGGCTGGTGATTTTGAAAAACTGTTGCCTTGTAATAATGATCCAATATCTGTGCAGCATACCCAATAACGCAGGAAAAACACCGCTTGCTGTGGAGGTGTCGTTTTTTGCGTAGGCATGTAACGGCAAACTCAGCGACTTGTTATATGATTTTGGGAACTTACATTGCTATCCTGAATTTTTTTCTCTTGAAAAATAATTGATAGATCGTATACTGAGCGAATATATATCAATTAACGAAATACAAACTAAAAAGGTTTCCAAATGTCCATTGCTGTAAGATCACTCGTGATTGGAGTTGTACTGTCCGCATTCCTGGTAGTCATGATTCCTGCCTCAACGTTAGACTCTGCCCCCCGGTTCACCCGTAGTCAGGCTTATGGTGACTGGCTACTGAACTGTTTTGAACCGGCCTCCAAATCCAACAAACAGCAAAAAGAGAGCTGTGTGTTGCGGCAGCAGCTAACCCACCAGAGTGGTAAACGTTTAATATTAATTACGATTGTACAAGAACAGAAAAAGCAGGTTTCAGTCAGGTTAATTTTGCCTTTGGGGTTTGATATTCCCAAGGGGGTAAAGTTGCAAGTCGATGGTGGGTCATCATACCCGCTTCAAATATTGAGTTGCCACAATGTGGGCTGTCAAGCTGAAGCCAAAATGAGCTCAAAAATGCGTCGCTCTTTTGTCAGAGGTAAAATGATGCATGTAGTCATGACATCATCAGGTGATAACAAGACACTGAAGTTTCCTTTATCTCTCAGAGGAATAAGCAATGGAATAAACTCTATAAAATAGGGTGGGAGTATACATGGGAATCAAGCGTATTTTTCTTCTATTAATTGCACTGTCGCTGTTGTCTGGCTGTGAGTCTGTTCAGAAGGATTTGGCTTCCTTGCTTGAACTTCCTGCAGAAGAACAGGAAAGTGGCAATAGCCAAGAAGAGGAGGCACGCAGGTTGAAGGAGGAGGCCTCTGCCAAGTTTGAAGAAACCCTTGAGAAGAGC
The DNA here is from genome assembly GCA_015232405.1 of Magnetococcales bacterium. Lineage (GTDB taxonomy): Bacteria > Pseudomonadota > Magnetococcia > Magnetococcales > JADFYX01. Next base: position 1,464 of record JADFZS010000175.1, read on the forward strand.
AAGGGGCCGACCCTTGAGCTTGCTGAAAATATTAAGCTGGACAGCGTTCCAGAAGACAATACCAGTCCAGAAAGTACCCAGAATAGAAATATGGATCAGGGCAGTACTCAGAATCAGAATGAAAATTTAACTCAGAGCGTTGCCTTAAAACCTGGATTGGATAAGATTGGCAATCACCGCTTTTCTGACTGGGAAGCCAAGTGTAGAACAGCTGGTAAAGGGTGTGTATTGGTCAGTCAAATTCTTGTAAAGAGCGGAAAACCAATATTGACCTTAGTAGTTAATCCCGCAAATGAACAATCCAAACCATCCTTTGGTGTTTGGTTGCCATTTGGTTATTATATCCCAATCCCCCCAATAATTTCTATCGGCGATAAGGGTAAATATCCCTTAACCACCCAACATTGTCAGCTCAGGGGCTGTTATGCCACGGCTGATAACATCTCGGCTATAATAAGAGATATGCGGCGGGGGGGGGGGGCAGGCAAAGGTTGTGATGCGTAAGGAAAATGTTGATAATTCCACTGATGTTGGTTTTTCCCTCAAAGGTTTTGCAGATGCGTACAATTTTGCTATTTCCCCGTAAACACTACGAAGAGACGCTCTTGTCTCAACATCAGACATTAATTCCAACTGAGCAATTTCAGCCATGAGCAAATCCCAACCAGAACCGGTACAGATGGGGGTACAGGATGCGATTGCCCATGGTGTTGCATTGCACCGTGAGGGCAAAGTAACTGAGGCTGAAGAGGTCTACCATAAGGTGCTTAATATAGAGCCTGATAACCCCGACATTCTTTACCTCTTGTCATCAATACACTTGTCTCGTAATAACAATGGGTTGGCTCTGAGTTTGATCAATATGGCAATTGAAGAGAACCCCAACCCCAATGAGCACTATTATAGCAATCTTGGTAAAATATATGAAAATTTGGGGCGCGTAGAAGATACCATTAAAGCCTATAAGAAAGTGCTTGCCATCAATCCAAATGATCTGAACACCCACCATCAGTTGACAAAAATACTGTTAAGCAATGGTAAAATCAGCGATACCATGCGGTCAGTTCGTGCAATATTGCAAAAAAAGGCTGATTCAATTCCAGTATTAATCAACCTTTCCAGCACATTAATGCAGTTGGGGCGTTTGGCAGAAGCGGAAGATGTAGCAAGGCATATTCTGAGTTTGCAGGCAGATCCAATTGCATTTAGCAACCTGATGCTTTTGTCACACTATGTGCCGGGAGTAAATTTGGAGAGGCTGGCAAATTATCATCGTGAGTTTGCAGAGGCTTTTGAACATTTAAAGCCTGAAACCCCACCAGTTTTTGAAAATTTACCCGACCCAGACCGACCCTTGCGAGTGGGATTTTTATCTGGTGATCTCAGGCGGCACCCTGTTGGATACTTTATTGCTCCATTATTGCCCCATCTCGATCGTAGTACTATAGAGACATTTTGCTTTTTTGATAGCAAAAACAATGATGATATGACTGGTCATATTCGGGCTGGCGCAGACAATTGGTTTAATGTTATTGGAATGGATCATCAGACCACGGCTGACCTTATTAGAGAGCAGAATATTGATATTCTCTTTGACTTGGCCGGACATGCAGGCACCGATAGACTAATTACATTTATAAAAAAACCGGCCCCGATACAAATTAGCTGGGCGGGGTATGTGGGTACAACCGGACTGTCTGAAATGGACTACATTGTAGCTGATCGTTTCCATATACGGGATGAAGAGGCTAAATATTATGTTGAAACCCCCTTACGATTGTCCGACTGTAACTTTGTGGTGCGTCCGCCGGACAACTCTCCTAATGTGGGCCCGTTGCCAGCAATTAATAATGGCTATGTCACCTTTGGATCTTTTAGTATACCCACTAAGATAAATCCTTTTATCGTTAATATATGGGCAAAAATAATGTCTCAGGTTCAAAATTCACGTCTAATGCTTAAATATCGGGCAGTTGATGATGAGGCTACAATCGACCGTTTGGAGCGTCTTTTTTATGATGAAGGGATAGATCCGTCTCGTATTGATTTTCTTGGAACTACCTCTCACGTTGATCATTTGGACCACTATAACCAGATTGATATTGCCCTTGATCCCCTGCCATATTCCGGTGGCATGACCACCAGCGAAGCTTTATGGATGGGAACCCCTGTGATTACTTGCCCAGGAGAAACGTTTGGTGGTCGCCATGCTCAGAGTATGTTGAACTGTATCGGATTGACAGAAACAATAGCTCGCGATTTTGACCAATATGTTCAAGTAGCAGTGGATTTAGCTGAGGATTTGCCAAGGTTGGCAGCGATATCTGCCGGACTCAGAGAGCAAACAGCCAACTCACCTTTGATGGATGGGGCAGCATTTGCCAATAAATTTGAAAGATCTATGCGGAATGTTTGGCATAGATGGTGTGACAGCGAATCATGATTATATTGTTATTCTATTGAATAGGGTATAGGTATGGCCAAGCCAAATATACAGAATAGCAGCAAATCATTTGCTAAAAATATTTCTTCCAACGCTCATGAACTTGCCTCTCCTGCCCGACATGATGGTCGACATCAATTAACAGTAGAACAGACATATGATCTAGTTATCAAAAATTTGAATGATGGTGACTATCTCACTACAGAGCAGCTTTGTAATGCAATTCTCAAGGTGCAGCCAAACCATGTAGACACTATCAACGTATTGGGTGTGGTGGCGCAGAGGCTTAGTCGTCACGATCGAGCTGTTGATCTATTTCAACGTGTAATCAGTATAGACAACAACCACCAAGTTGCACGTCTTAATCTTGGGGCTTCGTTGCTTGCTGATAGGCGATTTGTTGAGGCAGAAGCTGTTTTGCGATTTGCTCTGAAGAGGGATTCTCAAAATGACCAAATTTTTGTGGCTTTGGGTGTAGCTCTAAAAGAACAAAAAAAGTTTCAGCAGGCTATCAAATTTTTTCAAAATGCTATCGATATCAACCCAAACTCTTATATAGCTCACAACAATATTGCGAGTGTTTTTATTGATGTTTGTCAATATGATAGAGCTGATACCCACTTTAGGCATGCCCTAAAAATTGCTCCTGACATAGCTGATATACAATATAATTTTGGAAGTTTGCTCAGTATAGTAGGTAACTATGATGATGCTATCTGTCATTACAGAGCGGCACTATCCATTGACCCGGAAATGGTCAAGGCATCTCTTGATATTGCCAGAATTTATACTGTTTTGGGAAAGCTGGATGCTGCACTTGAGCTAGCCCGTAATGTTGCAGCCAACAATGTTGAAAATGCAGAGGTGTTGTATAGTTTAAGTTTGATAGAGTTGCTGGTCGGCAATGCCAAGCCTGCACTTGATGCAATACGTCGTGCTTTGTTTTTTGAGTTGGAAAGCGACAAGTATTGGAGACAGTTGGTTGCATGCTATCATATTTCCGATAACTTGGAGCTTTCTGATGTCGTCTTGCAAGAGTTACGAATGTGTCTTCAACGAGAAAATATTGATGTAAAATATCTACGCTTACCTTTGGAGTCTCTTTTCAATCAATGGTCGTTATTGTCAGAGGTTGTTGCTATAAAGCAAGTTTCATCAATGCGGAAAGCTATTGATTCCGGTAAAATTTCCGAGCTTTTTTCTGAACCGATTCTACTGGGCTATTTGCATAGGATGCCCACAAACAACCAAACATTTGAAGAATTTCTCACACGTTTGCGTTGTGCATTTTTGCAATTGAAAATTGATGGCTCATTAGATGGTCGCAATGTGGAAGTTACATTGATGCAGGGTTTGGTTGCTTTGGCTGGGCAGAATTTTCTAAATGAATATATATTTTTTGTGACTCCAGAAGAGCAGTTTTCTCTTATAGAATTGGAAAGGATCGTTCAGGAAAAGCTGAAAAAACCGGAACTGACTGATATTTTTGAAATTGTGCTTTTGGCATGCTACAAACCTCTTTTTACACTACCATTTGCAGCGCAGCTATTAAATGTTGATATATGGAGTGGAAATAACAATTTACAAGCACTGTTTAAAAAACAGATTATAGAACCGCTTGAGGAGGCAGAGATTAAAAAGACAATTTCAAGTTTGACAAAGATTGATAATGGCGTTTCAAAAGAGGTACGAGAGCAATATGAAGAGCACCCTTATCCTCGCTGGGTAAGTTGTGATTATGTTAACAGGCAAACGGTACAAGATTATTTTGTGAGGCAGATACCACTGCTTCGAGAAAAAAACGAAGTTAGTTGGCCAAGTGCGGCAAAAATTCTTATCGCCGGTTGTGGTTCTGGTCAGCACCCCATACAGGTGGCCATGAGCCATAAAAATGTTCACGTTACGGCTATTGATTTGAGCCGGTCGAGTCTTGCATATGCCATTCGTAAAAGCCGTGAGATGAATATTGATAATATTAGCTTTGCCCAGGCTGATATTTTGCAGTTAAAGGGGTGGGAAGAAAAATTTGATATCATTGAGTGCGCTGGAGTTCTCCACCATATGGCCGAACCAATGGAAGGGTGGCGTATTCTGGAGAGTTTTCTTAAACCTGGAGGGTTTATGAATATTGGCCTTTATAGTGAAATAGGCCGGCAAAGTGTCGTAAAAGCACGTAAATTTATTGGTGAGAACAGCTTCCAGGCAACGGCTGATGGAATTCGTGCATTCAGGCAGAAAGTTAGGGAATTGCCGGAGGATGATCCTACCCGCGCAATATTGGGCTGGGGCGATTTTTCCAGTTTATCCACCTGTCGTGATCTACTGTTTCATGTGCAAGAGCATAGATTTACCATTCCAAGGATCAAACAATCTATTGCCGAGTTAGATTTAGAATTTCTTGGGTTCTTTTTTGGTGAGCGGTCAAAAATGGTTCATCGGGAGTACTTGGAGCGTTTCCCAGAAGATACAAATTTGACATCGTTAGACAATTGGCAAACTTTTGAAAATGAAAATCATGATACGTTCAGGAAAATGTACCAATTCTGGTTGATGAAAGGGCTAGCCAACTAAAAGTATGTGCTCTCCCGGTTCAGACTGTGAGGTAGTAACAGTTTGACATTTGCTTGAGTCCACCAGGACACTTGTATGTTATGAGCCGTCAAGCAAGTGACAAGCTGAGTAATCCCTGTGGGCGCAAAGAACACAGCTTTCCACCTGTGTTTGTGTCTTGACAGCCCTTGCCAGATCAGGGTTGCGCAACTTAATTATTTTGAATGGTGAGATCAATGAATAGAGCTCATAAAAGACGGCAGCAAAAGTTGGCAAATAAAAAATCACGATCAAAAAAAACGACACAAAATGTCACAGCTGATGATCACCCCTATTTTCTGAAGGGAGTCTCACTTCATCAAGCCGGGCAATTGGAGCAAGCTATACACTGGTATAAGGAAACTATAAAGCTACAACCTAAAAATGCTGCTGCTTTGAATAATCTTGGCCTTGCCTTACATATTTTGGGGCGCTCTGATAAGGCCGTACCGTATTTGCAGGCTGCGATTGCAATATGGCCCAATTTTCCAGAAGCCTATTTTTGCCTCGGGAATGCTTTGAATAGTCTGGGCAATATTTATCAGGCTATAGAGTGTCTAAAAAAATCTATCAGCCTGAAAGATGATTATCCTTCTGCCTATAATAACTGTGGGAATGCACTAATAAAGATCGGACAATATGAAGAGGGTATAGATCTTTTGGAAAAGGCAGCTTTTCTGCAATCGGATTTTGTTGAAGCGCACAGCAATTTGGGCAATGCCTATACCAAGCATGGTCAATTGGAAAAGGCTATTGCCAGTCTGCAAACGGCACTTTTGTTGGAGCCAAAATCTTTTTTTTCTTATGAAAATTTGGGTAATGCATATAAACATCAAGGTAAGCTGCATGAGGCAGTTGCAAGCTTTAAAAAAGCGATAGAGTTTAGACCCCATTTTGCGGCAACTATAGATAATTTTAGCTTTACCCTGGATCCAATGTGTTATGACAGCATGGCTGGCCTTGCTGACCTTGAAAGTTTGAATATTGACCACCTGTTAGAGATTATTCCAAAACCGGTCGAAGTGTATCGTAATCAACAAAAATCAATCACACATATAAACCCTGACAAAGAGTATGAACACTGTAACTCTGTCGAGTTGGCTATAGTAAAATACAGACTTTTGAAAATAGCAGGATATGAAACGTTGGAAGAACGTAATAATGTTATGAAAAAGCTTCCTCCAATTGAGTATGAGACTGTTGTAAACAAACAAAAAAGGTCTGCTCCAGCTATCATCGGCTCGGAAAAGCATGAAAGAAAAGGTATGGTTGCAATGCTTGGCATCGCCAGTGCTGGTTCTGGATTGTTCCACAGCCTGTTGGACAATCACCCAGAAATATCTACTATGCCTGGAGTTTACATGAGCGGTTATTTTGGGCGTGGAGTTTGGCAAAATATTGTCAAAGGTGGTTATAGTGGCATTCCAGCAAATTTTTCCGAAATGTATGAGGTTTTGTTTGATGCGCGGGATAAGAGAACACCACCACCACCCCATATTGGCGATGTCTATGCGGGAAATATAGGGACAGGAATTGCTGAAGGTTTTTGCACTATGGGAGAAAATATGGATACCCACCTTTCCCTTGATCGTGAAACTTTCTTAAGAAATCTCAGTGATATTTTGGCTGTACAGGAGTCTGTTGATCATGGAAGCTTTTTTGAGTATGCGCATCATGCTTATGAAAAGACTCTGGGCAATAACTTCCAGAAGAAAAAAATTATTCTCCATCATTTGCATAAATATGACCCCTTCAGCATGTGTACATTATTGAAAAATTTTCCGACAGCCAAACTGTTAACTATCATACGTGACCCTGTTCAAGGCTGTGAGTCATGGACTCGCAGAGCTATGCAAAGTGAGCGTGAAAGTAACGGATTCAACAGATATTTAGATGCCGTTTCCAGATTAGCCGGCACAATCAAACACATTGACACTGTGGAGTTTTCTATGCAGGACTCTGTTGGAATTCGTTTGGAGGATATCAAACGTGATCCCCCTGGAACCATGCGGCGGTTATCTGCATGGCTTGGTATAGATTATTCGGAAACCATGCATGAAGCCACTATGCAGGGGTTAAAGTGGTGGGGGGATCCCGGTAGTTCGCTTTTCGGCAAGACGCAAACCGAAGATCACGGGAAGGAAGAGCCAATACGCAGAAAGATTGGTATCTTTTTCAGCGAGCAGGATCGTTATATCTTGGAGACACTTTTTTATCCATTCAGCGAACGATTTGGCTATATAGAAAGTAACCCAGATCGTTTCAAGAAAGATCTGCAGGATATACGTCCACTATTGGAAAAACCGTTGGATTTTGAAAAAAGTGGTGCCGAAGAATTTCCAGATGATTACCCGGAACTGGAGGCATCAACTCCATATAAAACTTTGCATACAACACTGTTGGGGCGGTGGCGCGTACTTAACAGAGAGCGTACATATCCAGACATGTTCAAGCCCTTGCCAGATTGATTTGCTGGCTATTGCCATTGTCTTGCCTCCCAGATAGGTTGGAATCCGAAAGCGTGGTTTTGTGTTCAGGTTTAACATTATCATGCTACCGCCTTTGAAGCATCTTCTCTCATCAATTTATCAAGCCTTTGTTTGGCGGCTTTTGCCCAATGCTGCCATTTTGGGATCGTGGTTTTTTGCCCTTTGGCGTAGACATCTTCTGGAGTAAGAGGATCTCCACCACCCTTTGGTTTCAAAGCCCAATGTGGTCG
>JADFZS010000176.1 GCA_015232405.1 Magnetococcales bacterium
TTTTGGATTTTTCCAAGATTGAAGCTGGCAAGATGGAGATGGAGGAGGTGCCATTTTATCTGAATGATGTAATGGACCACCTGACCAACCTGATTTCCGTAAAAGTGCGGGAAAAAGAGTTGGAACTGTTTATGGTGGTAGCACCTACGGTTCCCGATGGATTGTTGGGGGATGCTCTGCGTTTGGGGCAGGTTCTTACCAATCTGGCCAACAATGCCGTCAAATTTACCGAAAAAGGTGAAATTGTTATTCGCGTGGATCTGTTGGAATCCCACTATGATAAGGTGACATTGCAATTTTCGGTCTCTGACAGCGGTATCGGCATGAGCAAAGATCAGGTTGGCAAACTTTTTAGATCCTTCAGTCAAGCTGACGCTTCGACAACCAGAAAATTTGGCGGTACGGGGCTTGGTCTTACCATTTGCAAACAGTTGACTGAAATGATGGGCGGAACAATCCTGGTGGAGAGTGAGCCGGGAGTAGGGAGTTCATTTGTTTTTACGGCACAATTTGGCTTGGCACATGATGCCAGGTCTCATGATCAATATCCAATACCTGACCTGAGAGGGCTTCATGTCCTGGTTGTGGATGACAGCCCTATGGCTCGGGAAATCATCCAACAAATGGCCCAAAATCTTACTTTTAGGGCGGAGACGGCACCCCGGGGTGATGATGCGCTAAAGCTTATCCGTCTGGCCGACCAATCCGGTGAGCCATATGAATTGATCTATATGGATTGGAAAATGCCGATCATGGACGGTTCTGCGGTTATTCGCCAGATCCAGTCGGATCCAAGCCTGAAGACTGTCCCCAAGGTGGTAATGGTGACCGCCTATGATAGAGATGAGGCGATAAGGGAAACGGAAGATTTGCAGGTGGCTGATGTGTTGACCAAGCCGGTCACCGCCTCTTCGCTGCTAAACTCTGCCATGATTGCCATGGGCCATGAAGGGCAGGGGGCTGTCGGTGGCAAACAGGATGGCGAACTTGGGCTTGAAATAATGCAACAGTTCCAAGGTGCTAAAATTCTTCTTGTGGAGGATAATGAGGTAAACCAGCAGGTTGCAACAGAACTATTGGAGATGGCCAACCTGTCTGTAACCTTGACCATCAACGGTCAGGAGGCGGTTGCTGCGGTCGATAAGACCAAATTTGACGCAATACTCATGGATATCCAAATGCCGGTCATGGATGGCTATACCGCCACTCGGGAGATTCGCAAAATTTTTGCATTTGATGATTTGCCCATTATCGCCATGACTGCCAATGCCCTGGTCGGAGATCGGGAAAAATGTCTGGATGCCGGGATGAACGATCATGTGGCCAAGCCAATCAATCCCAAGGAGATGTTTGCAATATTGGCCAGATGGATCAAGCCGGGTAAGCGGGAGTTTTCTGAAAAGTTGATGACGGCGACTGCAAACACTCTTGCCGATGAAATTGGAACCCTTCCTGAGCTGCCGGGTATTGATACCAAAAATGGTTTAAAACGGGTAGGGGGACGCGTCAGCTCCTACAAAAAACTTCTTGCAAAATTTGTTGGCAACCAGCAGCAGAGCATGGTTGAAATCCAGCAGGCTTTGGATGCCCAAGATTTGGAAACAGCCCTGCGTCTGGCCCACACCCTCAAAGGGGTGTCTGGGACCATCGGGGCAACTCAGCTTCAGCAGGCAGCGGCAGAGCTGGAGGCTTTGTTTAATGCTGGAAACAAAGATAATGCCCGCAAACTGCTGCCGGGTGTAGCTCAACTTTTGGATGAGACCATAGCAACTTTGCAGCTTGCCCTTTCAAAAAATGATGCACAAACCCAATCAAAAAATGAAAAAGAGGGCCAACTTCCCAAAGATTTTTTTGCAAAACTCCAGGAGATTGTCGCGCAGGCGGAACAATATAGTTCCAAAGCGGTTGACCTGCTTGATGATTTGATTGCGGAGGTTACAGACCCCACTAGCCAGATACCGCTAAAAAAAGCGGGTGCGGCATTGGCATCCTACGATTTTGAAACCGCAGTCACAGTCATAAAGGAGATGCTGGCAGGTCACGACAAAAATGCTACCAAATGATCACCAGGCCAAAGCCGGTGGGTTTAATATGCAGAGGTGAAGTCCAGAGATTGGCTGCAGCCGGTTTGATGGTGGTTTGATCTAAATAATGTTGTTTCCCAGTATAATAGCATCATCTTGGCAATGTATGTTGAAAGCTGACAGGTTGATAACGCCATGCACATCCTCTATTTTGCAAACTGATCAATCACCTCCAACAGTTTTTTCTTGGGTATGGGTTTGGTGACATGGCCGTCACAGCCAGCACTAAATGATTTTTCCCTGTCTCCAAGCATAGCATGTGCGGTAAGGGCTATGATTGTTGTCCGAGAATGTCCATGCTCCTTTTCCCACTCCCGAATCTTTCGGGTTGTCTCAAGACCATCCAGGGTGGGCAACTGAATATCCATAAGCACAAGGTTATATTTTTTTCCAGATAAGATATTTTCCATGGCTTGTTCACCATTTCCGACAATATCCAAATGGTGGGGTGTGTTGCCAAGGTAGGACTCAATGACCCAGGCATTTTCTTCAACGTCCTCCACCAACAGAATAGATCTGGAAGTATCGATCATGGACAAATTTTCCTGCAAAGCATCGTCGAGGGTCGTCTCCGAAGAGACAAAAAGTTGGCTGGGATTGCGTGCGTCCAGAATCAATGGAATAGAAAAGTGAAAAATACTCCCTTTCCCCAGTTTGCTCTCCAACCAAATTCTTCCTCCCATGCTCGTCACAAGACGATGACAAATGGTCAATCCCAGACCGGATCCCCCATATTGACGGGTTAGGGAAGAGTCCACCTGGGAGAAAGCTTCAAAAATCAATTTATGCTTATCATCAGGAATACCGATGCCCGTATCAAGTACAGAAAAAAGCACATACTCCTCATCTAGCAGTGATATTCGGATCTGTACCTTGCCCCGCGCGGTAAACTTTATGGCATTGCCCACAAGGTTGATTAATATTTGCTGTACCCGTTTGGAGTCGCACATGATTATTTTGGGAACTTCAGGGTCGACTTGATAATCAAGTTCCAGGCTCTTCTTTTTAGCATTATATGAATTTAAATCTAATATTTTTTCCGCAAGATCAAGGAGATCAACTTTTTCTTGAAATAAAATCAGATGGCCTCCTTCAATTTGAGAAAGATCCAAAATGTCGGAAATCAACGATAGCAAACCTTTGGCAGCTTGAATGGAAATACCGAGATAATGTTTTTGTTGTAGGTCAAGATCACTTTCAACCAGCATTTCTCCCATACCCATAATTACATTCAAAGGTGTGCGCAGTTCATGACTCATGATGGTCAAAAACTCGGACTTTGATCGGCTGGCCCTTTCAGCTTGCTCCTTAGCCTGGTGTAATTTTTTCTCTATTTCCCGACGAAGCATGAATTGAATCACATCATCTGCGACGTATTGCAGTTGGGCGGCATCAAATTCGTCATAAAGTGTCATTTTGTTCCCAACTCCAAGCACAAACCGCACTTTATTGCCTAAAATTATTGGTACACTCATGTGCCGTGTGATGTGAGTGTGTTCATTTGGGTAATCCTTATTATTTTCAAGGTTGGTATAGTCATTGTGAATAACAATGCGTTTTTCCCGGAAGCACTCCGCCCAGACTTCAGCATGTTTCAGGTGATAGTTGGTTTCATGGAAGATGGAACATTGGGGCATAGCCCTTTGATTCCAACTGACCAGTGAGGTTGTCTCCTGGTCTTCATTGATTTTGTGGAGATAGGCGACTTGGCTACATGTCGCCATGACTGCAATTTCCACCGCACGATCAAAAAACTCCTGTTCGGTCAGACTTGTTGCATCGTTATTTAACTCCATCATAAGTTGGAGCCGTTCTTCGTTGATGCTGCGTTGTTCCTGCTGGAGCTTTCGATTGGTGATATCTACGGCCAGCCCCATGATAATGGTCTCATCATCTATGTTGGTTAGATTGATGGAGCAGTCGTTCAACCAACGCCATTCACCATCGGCAGCACGGATGCGGTAATCAATATTAAACTGTTTTCCACTGCTTATATTTTTTATTATGGTGTCCACTTCAGGCAGATCCTCCGGGTGGATGCTGTCATGCCAGAGCATTGGTTCTGCTTGCAGTTGATCTGGTGTGTAACCGAGGATGCTTTCAGCCTGTGAAGAGGAAAAAATGATGCCGTGCCTGGAGGATAAACGATAGAGGATGGCCGGGGCGTTTTCCACCAGTTCCCGGTATTTTAGCTCGCTTTCGGCCAGTTTGGCCGTGCGGTCACGGACCCTCTCCTCCAACAGCTCATTTTGTCGCCCCAGTGCTAGCTGCATTTTCCGTAGCCTGATATGCGTCTCGACTCGTGCCTGCACTTCTTGAGAGTCAAATGGCTTGTTAATAAAATCAACGCCACCAACCGAGAAAGCTTGAACCTTGTCCACGGTTCCGTCCATGGCACTGATAAAAATCACCGGAATATTACGAAATTTATCCGACTCTTTTAAACGCCGGCAGACCTCATAACCATCCATGTCAGGCATGCGGATATCCAATAGAATAAGGTCAGGTTGGTCCGTTGTCACCGCTTTCAAAGCCACCTTACCGCTGGTCGCAGGGCGGGCCTTGTGTCCTGCCTTGATCAAAATGTCTATTAATAGTCTTAGGTTGTGTGGATTATCATCAACGACCAGAACATTTCCACCTGTAGGTTGAATTAGGCCGTTGGAGTGAATGATCTCCTTCATATCATCGCTCCTTTTCCAGCCACGCCTGTATCTTGCCATATTCAAATTTTTGCACCATAGACGAGAGCAGATCGGCCAGGTCTGTATCAATGGTACGGATCTCCATAATGGCCATCATGGTTTCTTCAACATCCAATGCAAAGGCTGCGTGATTCAGCTTTTTCTTCAAAGCCTCCGGCAGTTTTGAGAGGGCATCAGGGGATAAGGGGTCTTCTTCAGGTAGACGCGGCTTGTCCGTGCCATCTGCCGAAGGTTCTTCCTCATAGATGAAGCGCATTCCCAAATGCTTGTACAAAACATCAAATATGTCTCTTTCCCGCAGGGGTCTACGTATAAAGTCGTCACATCCGGCGGCAATTATCTGCGTATTTTCCTCCTCTTCCATAATACTTGCGATAACGGCGATGATGGTCGTAGACCACCGACCTGATGTCCGGGCCTTTATTGTGCGGGCGGCATCAAAGCTGTCCATGGCAGGCATGTGCATATCCAAAAATATTAGATGGGGATGCCAATCCATAAACTGTTCTAAACCGCCTTGCGCGTTGATCGCTTCTCGAACCTGGCATCCAATCGAGCCAAGTAATCTGGTAAGCAGCATTCTGCTCTCCCGCTTATATTCAACCACCAAAATGCGCTTGGTTGGTTGGTCCGGCTGCAATCCCACCACCCGCCTTACCAGTTTTTGGGAGAGTATGTCATTTTTGTCCGCCTTTTCCACCTTTATATCAAAGTAGAATGTGGAACCAACTCCAGCTTTACTTTTTACGGAGATGGAACCACCCAACAGTTCCACAAAATTTTTGCTGATCGGCAAGCCGAGGCCGGCACCCTCCCCGGAAGCGATACCACTTTCCGTTTGCATAAATGGATCAAACAGATGTTCAATCTCTTCTTCTGAAATGCCGATGCCGGAATCCTCAACCTCAAAAGAGAGTAGGTATTGGTTTTTATCTCCAACTTCCGGCAACGGGTTTTGTGGTCTCCAAACTCGTAGGGCTATGTTTCCTTGGTTGGTAAATTTTACGGCATTACTGAGCAAATTAAACAGGATCCTATGTAGCTTGCTATCATCGGTTTGGACATGACGGGGAACGTCACTGTCGATTGTGAGGATAAGCTCCAGACCTTTCTCGTTGGCACGAATTTGGATTATATCACAAATCTTTTGGAGAAAATTATAGAGGTCGAAACTTGACGGATGCACGGATGTTTTGTGTACCCCAATCTTGGAAATTTCCAAAATATCGTTTATCAACTCCAACAGGTGCGAACCGCTTTTATAGATGATCTCCAGGTTTTCTTTCTGCTCTGGAGTGATCGAAGAATTCCGTACCATGATCTGGCTAAAACCGAGAATGGCATTAAGGGGAGTGCGTAGTTCATGACTCATATTGGTCAAAAAAGAGCTTTTGGCCAGATTGGCTGCCTTGGCCATTTCGTTGGATTTTCGCAGGTTAAAGTTTGCTTCCCTCAGTTCGGCCGTGCGCTCTAAAACCTTTTCTTCAAGTTGGCTGCGATATTTCCGTAGCTTATTGGAATAGATCACCACAATTGCAAGTAACACTAGTGAGATAAGAGAAATAGAAAAAATTATAATGGCCTGGCCATACTCTCTCTTGGTCAGGTAAACAATCTCTCTCTTTCTCCAATTATCCAAAATCTTCTGCATGGTGCCATCGTTGCGGATAATCTCTAAACCTTCATTTATGCGATGAAGCAGTTGTTCGTTGCCTTTTTTTACTGCAATTGCGGAATAGTTTATTTTAACAGGCTTATCAACCACCACTATGCCATGAATATTGTGTAAATAAAGCTCATATTCCCCGACCCACCGATCAACTATAACAGCGTCCAGTACATCTGAGTTGATAAGTTCAAACCCAACCTTCCAACTCGGAATTAATTTGACATTGATTTGAGGGTATTTCTTTAAGAGTTGTGCGGGGTAGCCTTGCTGCTCCACACCGACTGTAAGGCCGGACAAAGATTCGATATTCTGTATATCCAATCGTGTATTTTTGCGGAAGATGCTAAAGCTGGATTTAAGAAGTTCAGTGGAAAAGTCATAAATTTTTTCCCGTTCGCTGCTGCGGTTGATTTGCAGCAGCGCATCCGCTGTACCATATTGGACCATAGATTGTGCCTTTGACCAATCCATCGCTTGAATATCTGCATTCAAGCCAGCTTTATCCACAAGTGCCCTGACCAGATCAATGACAAGCCCTACAGGCTTTCCATTTTGTATGAAAATCATTGGAGAAATGTTGTGATTCCCCAGAAATAAAAAGCGTTCTTCATGTTCTTGGGCCAATGTGGAGGTGGGAATAGTGATGAGCAGGGCACTTGCCAGCAAAACCTTCAGGGAGTGTGCAATGGTCGCCCACAGGCAGCAGTTTATTGATGATGAGTCAGAATAAGGCTGTGACTCTCTGGTTTGATCATGGCAAATGTTGACGTTTTTCACAGTGCCCCCTCTCTATCCAGCCAATCCTGAATTTTGCCGTACTCAAATTTTTCGACCCACATGGTGAGCGTATCGGCCAGACCTGGGTCCAGCTTTCGGATTTCACCTATGGCCGCCATGGTCTCTTCAACATTTAATGCAGAGGCTGCGTGGTCCAGTTTTTTTCGTAACGTAACAGGCAATACTGTCAAGGCATTTGGCAGCAGATCATCATCCTCAGAAGCCGATATATCCTGCGTATCAGTCTGGGCGGATACCCCTTCATAGATATATTCAACCCCGAGATGATGCTCCATGACATTGTAAATTTCGTGAGCTTGATAGGGTTTGTGTATAACATCGTCGTAACCGGCATTGAGAAGTTTTTGGTCATCAAACACGCTGGCGGTGAGTGCTGCAATCTTGGTTTTCTCGCCATTGGCCAGCCTGCGGATCTTGTGGGTGGCTATGATACCATTCATCACTGGCATACGGTTATCCATCCAGATGAAATGGGGAGACCACTCCTGAAACATGGCACAAGCCTGCTCGCCGTTTTCCGCCTCTTTGACAGTGAACCCTACAGGAGTAAGAAGCTTTTTGAGCAATAAGCGGTTTTCCATGTCGTCCTCAGCTATCAAAACGCGCCACTCCTGTTGACCGGGGGCCAACGCTACCACCTGGGGACGCGCTTTGGATGCCAGTGGCGCATCATCCTTTTCAATAGGATCGGCAAGCATGTTGAACCGGATTAACGATCCTTTGCCCACCTCACTGTTGATGACGATTATGCCTCCCAGCAAAGAGGCGTATGATTGCGAAATGGCCAATCCCAGGCCTGTTCCCTGGCCCTTTATTCCCGTTTGTTCGGCTTGTATGAATGGATCGAAGATAGTAGCGAGCTTTTCTTGAGGTATACCAACTCCGCTATCCTCCACTTCAAACTCAAGGTGATATGGTTGTTTGCCATCAGTGGGGTGGGAGACATGGCATCTCAGTGTGACTGTGCCCTGTTGCGTATACTTTATGGCATTTCCCATCAGGTTGATCAGCACTTGACGAAGCTTTCCAAGGTCGGTCTTGACATACCGTGGAAGGTGCGGATCCATTTCCAGACTTAATTTCAGGTTTTTGGAAGCGGCTCTGATGTGCATCATATCACCAACATCGCTCAGAGCATGGGTCAGGTTGAACACAGTGGGTTTTAGTTCCATCTGGCCAGCCTCAATTTTGGAAAGATCCAGGATGTCGTTGATCATATTCAGCAGATGGCTACCGCTACGCTCAATGATGGCGACATTTTCCAGTTGCGTCTCTGTGAGAGTTGAGTCACGTAGTATTATGTGTGAAAAACCAAGTATGGCGTTCATCGGTGTGCGTAGTTCATGACTCATATTGGCCAGAAACATACTTTTTGCCTGGTTGGCAGACTCGGCGATTTCCTTGGCGTGTTGCAGGTTTTGATTTGCCTTGAGGAGTTCAGATGTCTTTTCGTCTACCAGCTCCTCCAGGTGATTTTTATAATCCTCCAGTGCAAGCTGGGCATTGCGTCGCTCAATGATTTCACTTTCCAGATCCTTCATGTTCGCGCTAAGCCTTTTGGTCATGTTATTGAAAGCGTTCGAAACATCGCTCAGTTCATCCTCATCTCCTATATTCAACACCCCCTCTGGGATACCGAAAGCAAAATTTTTGGCCGCTGCTGCCAGTGAAACAAGGTGGCGACCGATCAACAGGTGAAAAATCATGAGGATGAACAGCGAAACCAAAAATGTCTTGACACCCTGACTGGCGAGGATGATCAGCAGTTTATTGATGAGGCGTTGATAGACAACGTCCATGTCGGCCAATACTTTTACACTGCCTAGATTGACCACCCTGCCACGGAATAGGCGGTCTATATCTTCTTTATAGTGAGTGTGGATGTCAGGCATGGCTTAATCCTTCATCGTTGTGGC
>JADFZS010000177.1 GCA_015232405.1 Magnetococcales bacterium
CCCATGATGAGATAATCGGGCAAAATCCCCGTATCCTCAAATCTGAGGAAATACCCTCTGAAGGTTATAAGGAGTTGTGGGAGACCATTACCGCAGGCGGTGAGTGGAGAGGAGTATTTCATAACCGCAAAAAAAATGGCCAACTCTGCTGGGAGTCAGCCATAATATCACCGATACGCAACAGAGAAGGTCGTATCACCAGTTATCTTGCCATTGAGGAGGATATTACCGAGCGCAAGATGACCGAGGAGGCATTAAAGGAGAGTGAAGCAAAGTTTCGCACCTTTTTTGAAAAAAATTCTTCGGTAATGCTGCTTATCGACCCCGATTCCGGCAAAATCATGGCTGGCAATGAGTCGGCAGTGAGCTATTATGGTTATCCCCATGAGCAGTTGATCGGCATGCTTATCAGCGACATCAACACCATGCCTGCAGAAAAAAATGCCGAAGAGAGACAAAGGGTACTCCGGGAGGAGTGTAGCTATTTTATCTTTCAGCACCGCCTTGCCAATGGCGAACTACGTGATGTAGAGGTCTATTCAACGCCGATACCAAGTGATGGCGGCACATTGCTTTTTTCCATCATCCACGATGTCACCGACCGCAAACGTGCAGAAGATAATCTTATCAAAGCAAAATCTGCAGCAGACATTGCCAACCGTGCCAAATCAGATTTTCTAGCCACGATCAGCCATGAAATCCGCACCCCCCTGAACGGCATCATGGGGATGACCGAACTGTTGATGGAAAAGCGTCTTTCCAATAAAAAGCAATTTTATGTGGAGATGATCCAAAAATCCGGTGACTCCCTGTTGCGGGTAATCAACGATGTCCTGGACTTTTCCAAGATTGAAGCCGGTGAGATACTCTTGGAGGAGGATGTGATCGACCTGCAGGCGACCCGCAAGGAGTTTAGGGATCTGTTTGGTGAGCTGGCCAAAAAAAAGGGGCTGGCTTTTCGCACCCGTGTCGCCAGACAGGTTCCCCTCCATGTAAAAGGTGACCGCCACCGCATCCACCAAATTTTGATCAACCTGCTCGGCAACGCCATAAAGTTTACCAAAAGCGGAGAGATAAACTTTCGTATTTCCGCCAGATTGAAAAATGGTGTCACTTGGATAAGCTTTATGGTCGCAGATACCGGCATCGGTATCAATGCGGCGGCATTAAATACGCTGTTTCAGCCGTTTACCCAGGCGGACACCTCCACCACCCGCAAATATGGCGGGACCGGTCTTGGCTTGACCATATGCAAAAAATTGGCGGACCTGATGCAGGGTCAAATCACCGTAGAGAGTGAAGAGGGCAAAGGGAGCCGTTTTATTTTGACTCTACCCATGGAAACCGCCGAGGCAATCCCCAAACCACCTCCAGAGACCGTTTCCAAGGACAAAACGGCTCTGCTCAAGGGTCGCTATATGCTGGTGGTGGAAGATAACATTGTCAACCAACGGCTTTTTCAGATCATGCTGGAAAATATGAGCATCAAGGTCCGGGTTGCCAACAATGGCATTGAGGCTCTGGAGGCACTCGCCCAAGAGAGGTTTGACATGGTGCTGATGGACTGCCACATGCCGGAAATGGACGGCTTGGAGGCGATTCAAATCTTTAGAAAATCGGAGCTTGATAAAAATCTTGCCCACACCCCTTTTATTGCCGTTACCGCCAACGTCATGCAGGGTGAAAAAGAGCTGTGCCTAAAGGTAGGATTTGATAGTTTCATCAGCAAACCGGTTAACAAACAAGAACTAAGCACCGTTTTGGAACAATTTATACAAGATGAACAACATGAGGTGCAAAAAATGTCCATCCCGGCATGACCCCTACCCAAACATTACAACCTGCCAAATTCCGGCGTTGGATATGGCATGCTCAAAGAGGTGAGAAGATAATTGCACATATACTCCAAAAAACAGTCATGTATATCAAAAATTTCCGCCTTGGCAAAAAAAGATTAAAACTGGTCTGCGGATCTCTTTCATGAGAGAATTTTCCCTAACCCACATCGTTCGAACCCTGGTGAAGCGGTGCGGGCCAGATGGGCAAAGATTATCGTTAGCTGATGATTTGTGGTGAGATAGATGAGATTAGCAGGCATAGTGTGGTGTTTTAACATTTTCAAGCAGGCTTATCGGCTGCTCTCTCTTCCGGTGGCCATTTTTACCATCTTTGCATTTTTTGGGCTGCATAATCTGCATGCTGCCGACTCACAACCGGTCAAACTGACCCCAGAGGAACAGGCATGGGTTAAAAAACATCCCATCATCTGGGTTGCCAACGAAACCGATTGGCCCCCTTTCGACTTTGCCGAAGATGGCATTGCCAAGGGATATTCCATTGACCTGATCAAGCTGGCAGCCGAAAAAGTTGGGGTTACCTGCAGATTTATAAATGGCTACACTTGGGAAGTGTTGCTAAAGATGGGTAAGGAGCGCAAGGTGGATCTCTTCCCAGCCATCTGGAAAAATGCGGACCGGGAAAAATTTCTCACCTTTACCACCCCATACATAAAAACCCCGCAAATACTGGTGGTTAGACAGCAAGAGAGTACAATCCAAAAAATTGAAGATCTAAACGGGCGCATTATCACTTCGGTCAAAGATTATGCCACCACCCAACTGGTAAAAAAATATTTTCCAAAGATTAAGACCATTGAGGTCAACACCCCGTCCGAAGGCTTGAAAAAGGTGGCCTATGCAAAGGCTGATGCCTATCTCGGCACATTGGGATCCACAATATATGAGATACGCAAGGGGATGATTCATGGGCTCAAGGTGGCTGCCGAAACCGACATAGGTGGACATGTTAGCATTGAAAGCATGCATATGGCGGTAAGAAATGATTGGCCACTTATGCATGCCGTCATACAAAAGGGGTTGGATGCAGTCACCGTTGAAGAACGTATGGCCATCCAGCTTAAATGGATTACTATTCCCGAACCAAACCCGCAAGAAAAATTTTTACTATCCGCGCAAGAAAAATCATGGTTGGCAAATCGCTATACATTAAACTTTGCCACCAGAGTGCAAGCCCCATTGGCCATCAGCGAAGGGGACCGGCTGGAGGGAATCCTTGGGGAATATCAACGCTATTTTTCCAATGCAATCGGCATGGATATGAAATTTTTTCCCACTCCGCCGCTTGCTGATGAGCCTTGGGGCAACAACCGGGAAAAATTGGATTTCCACCTGGTGCTGGATGATGAATTTCCGGCAACAACCGGCTCCCAATTCAGCCAACCGCTATTAAAAATGCCGCTGGCGATTGTCACCAGCGGCAATGTCGGTTTTATCGAAAAGTTGGAGATGGTCGGCAATGAACCCATCGCGGTCAGAAAAAATCGTGGAATTTTAAATTTTTTGCACAAACGTTATCCCTCCCTCAACCTAATCATGGTCACCGATAGCAAGCAGGGGTTGTCATTGGTCAATAACAGGGTGGCGTTTGCCTATCTGGATCTGGCCCCGGTGGCGCAATATTTTGTCTCCAGCGGCGATTATGGCGATTTAAAAATTTCCGGCATGACCACCGAACGCATCGGCATATCCATGATGGTCCGGGAGGAGAACAGCCATCTTGTAAAAATCATGGATAAAATATTGCTCTCCCTACCCCAGCAAAACAGAGAGTCCATATATAACAAATGGGTGCGGGTGCGGGTGAAGGTGACTGAAAAGATAGACTATACCATGATCGCCTGGGTCGTGTGCGGATTTTCCCTGCTGCTGCTATTGGCACTGCTTTGGAACAGAACCCTGCAACAACAAATTCGCCGCCGGGAGGTTGCCGAAAATAAATTGCGCGAGATGGCCGACGAACAAAAAGCGGTGTTGGACCACATTCCCCTGGGAGTCGCCTTTCTTGACATCAACCGCATCATCCAACAGGCCAACCCCGAGTTGGCAAAAATATTTGCCTGTCGGCTGCAGGATTTAATCGGTAACACCACCCAACAATTTTTTCAAAATGTGGATGAGTTCCATGATGTTGGCAAAACAGCCTATCCTATCTTGCGCATGGGCAGGATTTTTGAGCAGGAGTTTCAGTTGCAACGGCATAACGGCGAACTGTTTTGGTGTCATTTGCGCGGAGTTACGGTCAATATTGAAAATCTTGAAGAGGGTTTTGTCTGGACCGCAGAAGATATTACCGAAAGACGGCTGATCCAGGAAAAGCTGCATAAGGCCAGTCAACAGGCTGAAGAGGCCAACCGCTCAAAAACCCTGTTTCTAGCCCATATGAGCCATGAGATAAGGACTCCGCTCAACGCCATTTTGGGAATGAACGAAATTTTGCTGGAGACCAAACTTACACCGGAACAACACAAATATTTAACCACCTCAAAAAATTCCGGTGAAACCCTGTTGTCATTGATAAATGATGTGCTGGATCTCTCCAAAATTGAAGCAAACCAGATGGTTTTGGTCAAGATTGACTATAACCTGCACAAGCTGATCAAAAATACCGCCAGCATCCAAGAGCGTGCCGCCTCCGAAAAGGGTATCGATTTTATTATTGAATTAAAACCCGACGTTCCCAAACATGTTTATGGCGACCCAGACCGTTTGCGGCAGGTATTGTTAAATCTGCTCAACAATGCCATCAAGTTTACCGCATCAGGCCAGGTGGCTTTTACCATCAGCAAGGGTGAGCGGCAAATGATCAACTTTGCCGTGCAGGATACCGGTATCGGCATGTCAGCAGACCGCTTAGACAAAATATTTAAACCTTTTGTCCAGGCAGATTCGACAACCACCAGGGATTATGGCGGTACAGGGTTGGGTTTGACCATATGTCAACATCTGGTAGAGGCCATGGGCGGCACCATTACAGTGGAGAGTGAACCCGGCAAGGGGACTTCATTCAATGTCCAGTTGGAGCTGCCAGCGGCAATGATCCGACAGGGCAAGGTTGCAGAAAAAAAACCCCAACAAAAAATTACCAAGGAGCAGGCTTTACTCCCAGAAAAAAGTTTAAATATTCTTCTGGTTGATGATGCAGAAGAAAATCGTTTGGTAATCGGAGCATATCTAAGAAAATTTCAATGCAAGATCATCCAGGCAACCAACGGTGCCGAAGCCTATTCCAGCTTTAAGATAAATAATATTGACCTGGTATTGATGGATATGCTGATGCCGGTCATGGATGGCTATACCGCAACAAAAAAAATTCGTGAATGGGAACAACAGCAGGGACGCAAACCGATACCCATCATCGCATTGACGGCACAGGCATTGCGGGAGGACCTGGATAAAACCCTGGCCGCCGGGTGCGATTATTATCTGACCAAGCCGGTTCGCAAAATCAACCTGTTGGATACCATCAATAAATTTAAAACCGCCTGACCAAAATTGGGTCCCAAAACCGTAAAAAAAACGTCCCACATTTATAAAAATTCAACATTGCCTGCCAAAAAATGGTAATATGAAAACAAAATAATATCAAAACAAGGTGTTGAGGGAGCCGTAATATGGATATCTCAGAACCGACAAAATTATTGCTCAGGCAGTGCAAACTTTTTGAAGGTTTTAACGATGAGCAGTTTGATCAAGCCATCAAATGTCTCTCACCGCGACATCTTACAATTGCCGACGGCAAGCCTCTCTATCGCCGTGGCGACATTTCCGACAAATGTTGGATAATTGTCTCCGGTAGGTTTGCCATCCACAGCCCCGGCCTGCTCCACCCCAATACCCAGCAACACCTATCCTATGAAATTGGTGAAGTTACCGGCCTGCAGGGATTTATCGATGCAGGATCGCCCCGCCCCGTCACCCTGCTTGCAGAAGGTAAACTTGAGGTGATTGAAATTCCCGAGTCGGGAATCGCCAACATGAATCAGGAGAGCCAGATACGGTTTGTAAACAATATCTCCAACATTCTCCTGCAAAAAATCATGAAATCAAGATTTTCGATCACCAACCCCGATTTGTGACCGCCCAGGCCAAACACCCTGCAACAAACCGCCAACACCTGCCCGGTCACAACCCGACCAGACAGGTGACACTCCAATCCGTCTAACAACCAACGTTATATCCAGGGTTCCGAAACCGCAAAAAAGAAATTGGTTGATCTACTTTGAGCTTTCTTCCACATCGTTCAACATGGATATCCTACTGGTGGTTGTAGACCAAAATTTTGTCCTCAAAATTTTTCGAACTCATCATCGTAATGTTCTCCCCCTCCCATATTCAACTTGGCACTCCCGGCACTTTGCCCTGCAGTCGTGGTTCTCTGCTCGGATAGTGATTTGGCCTGAGGTTGCTTAGGTGAGATATGAGCGGCTTGAGTCCTATTGGCCGGTTTTCTTGCCGTTACCGGTCGCCTACCCTCTTTTTGACCGGCACCGGTATCGAAAAAGCTGATGGCCTGCGATAGTTGGGCAGATTGCGCCGAGAGTTCCTCGGCCGTGGCCGCCATCTCTTCCGAGGCCCCGGCATTCTGTTGGATCACCTGATCCAACTGTTGGAGAGCAACATTGATCTGGCTCGCTCCCTGGTTTTGTTCCTGGCTGCTGGCAGCAATCTCCTGTACCAACTCAGCTGTTTTCTTGATATCTGGTACCAACTTAATGATGATCTCACCGGTCCGTTCGGCAACCTCGACACTGGAGGAGGATAGTTGACTGATTTCCCCGGCTGCGGTTTGACTGCGCTCAGCCAGTTTACGCACTTCAGCAGCCACCACAGCAAAACCCTTGCCATGCTCACCGGCACGGGCTGCCTCTATAGCAGCGTTGAGTGCCAAAAGATTGGTCTGACGGGCAATCTCCTCAATAATGGAAATCTTGTCAGCAATCTCTTTCATGGCGTGAACCGCTTCAGCCACCGACTTGCCACCTTCCTCAGCATCCCTGGCCGCTTGGGCGGCAATCTTCTCCGTCTGCTGGGAGTTAGCGGTATTTTGTTCAATATTGGAACTCATCTCTTCCATTGAGGATGATGTCTCTTCCACGGATGCAGCCTGCTCAGTAGCACCCTGGGACATGTTATTGGCGGAATCGGACAGCTCATTGCTACCCAACGCGACGTTGTCTGCCGCTTCGCTCACCTCGCCCATTACCTGTCTGAGACGTGTCACCATGTCGTTGAGGGCCTGCACCAACCGCCCCGCTTCATCTTGCTGTTTCAACTCCAGGGATTGCGTCAGGTCTCCCTGAGCCACTTTCTCAGCGAAGCCTAAGCTGGCCAGGATGGGGCGAACGATGGAGCGGGGAATCAGCATGGCCAGTAAGACACCAATGACGATGGCCAAAATGGAAACGGTGATCACCACTGCGCGGGTTTCAGCGGCATTGCTCAGCATCTGCTTCTCTGAGAGAATATTCTCCGTGGTAATGCCAATCAGATCATGGAAGTGCTGTTTGACCGCTTTCAACTGAGCCTGCGTATCAGTGGCGAAAATTCGTTCCGCCTCTTTCTTGCCTTCCAGGTTGCGACGGGCGCGCACCTGCATCTTGTCCAGATGGCCTCGCACCTCATTGAGGGCCGGAACCACTAACTCCTGGTAATGCTTATTGGCGGTATCCTGATCACCTCCTTGGAGTGCGGCTTTGATCTTGTCTCCAGCGGCATGAAGCCGTTTGTGGGCCGGTTCGATGGCATCCAGAAGATGGCCCAACTTTTCATCAGAACGGCGCATCTTCTCACCTTCAGACCCATACATAAAACGTCCCAGTCCGCACTTGGTGGGATCAAGCTGAACTGAGAGGTCTCTCTGTTTCAGTAGAATGGCATTTTGCACCTTACCTGACCAGGACAGATGGTCACCCTCTTTTTTGGCCAAAAACTCGGGTAGGTTGGGATCGGCAATCGTGAACACCTTCTCAATTTGTTGGGCTGATTCGTGCAAAAGCTTATGGGGTTCTCCAACTGAAGCCAGCACAGGGGTCAGAGCTGGTACCAACTCCTGAGCATGTCGTCTGCCATCACCGTAGTACCATTTACCAAATCCGCATTTAGTGTGGTCCAATTGGACACCAATGTCGGTGATCGTTTCATCATTGATGAAAGTGCTGACCCGGTTAACCCAGTTAAGGTGATCCACCTCCCGTTGAAGAATTTCTCCCTTCAACCTGTTACCTTCCACCACCTCTATGCCATCATCCACCATCTGACCAATCCCTTTCAGGGACCAGCCGCCGACGACAACCAGCAACAACAGAACAGTGCCGATACCCACCAATATTTTCTTTCCGAGACTAAGGTTTCCCCACATGTCGACTCCTTTTTTTAGCTGAACCCCTCAAACATCCAGCTACGAATAAATCCTCACACTACCTGATATTTCCAGAATGGCTCACAACAAGCCGCAATTTTGACCGCAAACAGCCTCCGAATCAATAAAACCCACTTTTGAGGGAGCCTGACATAACGTGCTGTTTGCCATCTTCATATTTGACTGATGATCATGGCAAACAACCGTTTTGTGATCGCAACATCCGCCACCTAAAAAGTGACATACCGACTACCGCTAACCAGCTGCGCCCCGATCTTGATCAATTTCTCACAGAGGGTACTCAATGACAAGTATTTGATTTCCTGCGGCAGTACCAATGTCCGCATAAAATGTGATACAATTAAACTGGTTGAATTATATCACATTTCAGGCATCCACTCCCGGAAACTTTGGCTTCTATCTGGGAAATCCAGGTTACAAAGGCTGGCGGCATTGGCTATTTTTTGGGGTTGCTTGTGCGAAATCCCAGCTTTCCCATTGTCAACATGATCAGATCCACCGTCTGTTCTGGTGTAAATCTGTCGGTATTGATAACCATGTCATAAAAGTTGCGCGAACCGGCATGCTTTTTATAGATCTTTCTGACAAATTTGGTCCGTTCATCATTGGTTTTTTGAATAATTTTTTCCGCTTCCGACCTTTTTACACCTCTCTGCTCAGCCACCCGTTCGGCACAAACTGGAAGAGAACCTTCCAGACGTACCCGAAAACTGTTTTCAGCAGAGGTCAGCAGATGGGCACCACGACCAACCACCACTCCGCCCATGGTGACAGTTTCCCGATTTTGCGGTGCCAACGGTGGCAAGATTTCCCGTATGTTGGCGGATCGTCTGG
>JADFZS010000178.1 GCA_015232405.1 Magnetococcales bacterium
TCATTGGGCCGCCCCATACTGGCATGGTACAACTCCGCAAACCGGCTCTCCGGGATCATCCTCAACACCTGGGTGCGAAAAATATGCGCCCACGTCCGCTCAAGTTCCGCTCGGTGCTTCTCCGGCATCCAAAAATGGGCCTCATCCATGCTGATCTGTGGGTCCATCGGTCGAAACATTGTATATCATCCATATGATATGATTCGAAAATTGATGTCACATCATACCACAAATCCGCTGTTCAGACACGGCTCCATGTTTTTCAAAGAGCGACTTTTTGCGGGAGACTCATGATATACCGCTAGAACCAATCATAAAATAGTGGTTATTCAACGCTGGAAGAACTATTACCCTTTCCAGTATAAAGGTATTTCACAGCCTGACTGTCACGTCCACCCTGTGCTAAGCCAAAATGCAAGAATATCTATTTCATTATATAATTCGATGGATTATACACATTTTTCAAGTTGGTAGAAAGTGTGTCAGACAGCCTCACGATAATATGATTTTATGATTCACTCAGTTCTTATCGGCACTGAAGAAGGCCATCTCTGGGCAGTTTGAAATTGACACCAAGAACATTGTTAGCAATACATGTCCCTAGTCAATACTTCATCCGCACCAATAATGGTAGAAACTTTTTTGAAAGAAAAGGCCACAGACCCGGCTAGGGAGAGTAAAAAGTGGTCAATGAGCGGCAATAGAAAGGCTCTGGTCAACGGAATAGCGGATCTGAACGGAACCATGCAATACACAGCCATCCCATTGATATCGAGGCAACTCAATTTTACCAGACCATGTAGTAGACAGAGCTTGATATGTCGAATGGTTCAAACAGCCACTGCAAAAGGGGCTATTCGTGAGTTTTGTATACTTTCTGGGTAAACCCAAATATATTTGCGTTTTCAAGGTTGCCGACGTTCTGAGAGTGAATGAGAAATATTGCTCGTCACTTTTGCAACCAAACAGAGAACTCCCCAAACCGACACCGACACGGTTCAAGAGCCTGATAATTCTATGTTAAAAAGTGTCCATTTCCAGTCTTTCAGCAATTTTATTCAACTTTAATCCGGGGCTCTTCTCAATTTTTGAAATTAAAATATTTCTGCTGATGGCACGCTGTGACAAGGCACTTTTTATTGTTCCGACATTCCAGATATACACCAGTTTTTCTTGTATTCCCGATATAAAGTTTGAAACAAAAAACCAGACAACGAAACCTGCTGCATAGGTGACCCAACTGTCATATTCAGCCAGGGAATATCCATAATCTGCACCAAGATTAAAGTAGACTCCACCTACGGCCAACCCCAAATAAACCAAAAACAGAAGGCCCATTTGGAACGTTCCAGTGCTATCAAGTTTTTTATTTATTGACAGCAGCAAACCCAACAAATCGTCTTGATTGTCCCAAAAGGGGTCAATGGCTGATTCATTATCTTTGCTTGCTTCTGTTCCTGTGGAGTCTTCTACATTTTCAGTCATTTTTCCACCCCACTGAAAATTTGATTTAATCTATATATTTGAATAGGAAGAAACCTCTAACATCACTCCCCCTACCCCACTATGTTATTCAAGATTTTCTCAACGATCTTTCGCTGCTTATGCGTATTAGTTATCAAAAGCGGATTGGATTTCAAGGAAGTCGTCTATATTTTCCAGGAAAAGATCCACCAAAATCGGGTCAAATTGTTTACCGCGCTCTTTTTTGATCAACTCCAACGTCTCCGCAACACCCCAAGCCTCTTTATAAACCCGACTATGAGTCAAGGCGTCAAAGACATCAATGATTGCCGTGATCCTGGCAAAAATATGGATATCCTCTCCGGCAAGTCCGTTTGGATAACCGCTGCCGTCCCACTTTTCATGGTGTTGCTGGCAGATGATACCACCGGTTTTAATGATGGCCTGATCGCTATTTTTTAATACGTTGCAGCCAATTTCGGTATGCGACTGCATCAACTTCCACTCTTCAGCATTCAATTTGCCGGGCTTGTTTAACACAGCATCGGGAATACCAATTTTTCCTAAATCATGCATGGGTGAGGCCGTACGCAACAGTTCACAATCTTTTTCCGGCAGCCCCGCAAGTTTTGCCAAAAGTCGCGAACTCTCGGCAACCCTTCGGACATGTTGCCCGGCCTCACCAGAACGGGTCTCAATAATTTCACCAAGGGTAAAGGTTACATCCTTTTGGGACTTGGTAACCTCCCTATTTAAAAATAGATTTTCAAATGCCGAGGCAATATTGGAGGCAAACACCTCCAAAAGATCGCGGTCAATGGCCTGCAGGGGGCGGTGTACCTTCAGATAGATAATGTTTTCCATGCCATTATTGGTTTGAAAATAACCGAGAAAATCATGGTCGGTAAATATGGTTATTTTCTCACGCAACGCACGTTGCACAATTTTGACAACCTCAGGCTGCACGGCGGAAAAAACCTGTTTGCCGATATGGGGTTCATAGAGACCAAATGCGGCATAGATGTTCAGGGAGCCTTTTTTTTCGGTTGCGGCAAAACATTCGGCAGCGTTGTTGTGGTCATACCCCTCCTCACTATTGGTCAAGGCTACTAGTTGCGTTAATATGCCGGTGGCAAGCTGCCCCAAAGATTTTGGCTCATAGAGTTTGCTGGTGGCTCCGATAATCTTGCGCAAACCAACGCGGGTGTTTTCTACGGTTCGCAATAGGTTGAATGAGCGCAGGCTGGTAGTTATGGTGGTCAATAATCTTTGATCGCTAAGGCTGACCTTGTTTATATAGTCGTTGATATCATATTCTGATATCACCTCAGCTTCCGGGGCATGACCGGGCTGGCCGGTGCGGAGAATAATGCGCACAAAGTGGTTTTTCAACTCTTCACGAATATACTTTACAACCTGCAACCCCTCTTTGTCGGTTTCCATCACCACATCCAACAAAATTACCGCAGTATCAGGGTGCTCATTGATCAACTCTCTGGCCGCAACACCGGAATGGCCGCTGATAAACTCCAAAGATCGCCCCTCAAAAGAAAATTTTTTTAGCACCATCCTGGTCAAGGCATGTACATCATGGTCATCATCAATCACCATGATTTTCCAGGGTGGCTCCATCAGTACCCCACTTTCATTTTGTTGACTGCTTTGATTGGCAATATCGCCTGCACCAAACAACAGCTCATCATTGCTGTACATCACATTTCCCCCAAAATTCAGTCACTTGAAAACCACCCCCTCTGCTAATCCTGCTCAAAACCAATAGTTGCAGGAAATATGATGGTAAAGGTTGTACCTCTGTCGGGCGCACTTTTACACTCAATACTCCCCTTGAGCCTCTGGGTAACCAGATTGAAGACAATGTGCATACCCAAACCACTGCCACCATTGTTGCGTTGGGTGGTGAAAAATGGTTCATAGATCTGCTTGACGGTATCTCTCTCCATTCCGACACCGTTGTCAGAGTACACCAATGATACCACACCACTTTCAACACTTCCATTAATGACAATCCACCCTGAATCTACACCTGAGAAACCGTAGGTCAAGGTGTTTAAAACAAGGTTGGTCAAAATCTGTGAAATCGCCCCTGGCCAACTGTCCAGAATGATATTCTCCTGACACTCAATCTTGATCTGGTGGTTGGTATTTTTAAACTTTGGCTGCAAACTCAGGATGACCTCATCAAGATATTTTTTTAGATTAAACTCTCTCTTTTCCTGACTGGTTTGATCGACAGCAACAGCCTTAAAACTTTTTACCAAATCTCCCGCCCGATCCAAATTACTCAAAATCAGGCCGGTCGAATCATCCACCTCCTGTAAATAGTCCCCGAGATCCTGCGCCAACAAGCCACCAGAGCTAAATTTTTTCCTAAACCTTCTGGTCTCGGATGCCAGATGGGTAATTGAGGTATAGCCGATACCAACCGGAGTATTGATCTCATGGGCTATGCCCGCGACCAAACCTCCAAGGGCGGCCATTCTTTCTGACTGAATCAACTGCTCCTGGGCTGTTTTTAAATTTTCAACATAATCCTGCAGTTCTATGGTACGTCGTTGCACTCTTTGCTCCAACTCCTGGTTAATGTTGAGCAACCGCTCCTCTCCCCTTTTGCGCTCTATCATACTCGCCAGAGAGTTGCCGACTGATACCAGAAGATTGATCTCTTCCAGGTTTTGTTCATGACCATGGGAAACATATAGGGTAAGCACACCGAGCAAACGACTGCCCGATAGCAAGGGAACCGCATAGTGCCCATGCTCTTGAATGCCCTCATAGGTGATCTCATGGCGATCATCAATACAATCGACATGAATGATCTCTTGAGTCTGGGCAGCCCGCCCACAGATACAGCACCCATACGGTATGGTGGCACACGCCTTGAGCAAAGATGTGTGCAAGCCAACCTGTGCTGCCATTTTTAGAATGGTCTCGCCAGCACCGCTGGTCAAAAATACCGCACCTTTGGATTGTTCAAACAACCATGGAATAGAAAGAATCTCCTGCAACGCTTTGCCCAACTGCTCTTCCATAGATATCGGCTCAAAAGAAATTTGATAGATGGCATTCAACACCTCTTGGGATGACAACAGCCTTTGGGCTCTCTGCTCAGCCAATTTTCTTTCGCTAATATCCCTGAAAACCACCACTGCACCAATAATTTTTTCATCTTCCAAAACTGGAGTGCTGGTATACTCCACAGGAAAGCTGCTGCCATCCTTGCGCCAAAAAATTTCGTCAACCACATGTTGGATCTCTCCCTTGTTGATGGCGGCAAAGATTGGGCAGGCTTCATGGGGATAGTTACTTCCATCCTCACGGGTATGATGCATTATTTCATGCTGAGGTTTGCCGATCAGGTCAGCGGAGTGCCAACCGATCATCCGACTACCGGCAGGGTTTATGAAAGTCGTCAACCCATTGAGGTCAAGACCATAAATCCCCTCCCCGGCACACTCCAACAAGGTTCTGTTCTGGTTGCCTATTCTGATTAGGTTTTCTTGAGCCAGCTTGCGCTCCAACACCTCCTTTTCCGCAATCTCTTTGGCCTGCAAAAGTTTGGCATGGCTCGATTGAATGGTAGCACTCTGCTCCCTGATGCCGTTAATGATACGGTCCAACTCATCAGGCTGAGACAACCGCTTGGGGGGTGGCAGAAATTGACCATTGGAGACCTGGGTGAGCATTGCCAGAATTGATTCCGTTCGCCCGCCCAGCCAGTGCAAAAAACTATAGATCAAAAACAGGGACAGGATAAAAAGCAGGCTAAAAGTACCAAGAGTCATCACTCTCGACTTTTGAAAAGCAGCCAACAAATCTGCAACATTTTCCTCAATTATAATGGCTCCAATAACGGTTCCCGAGACATCCCGCAGTGGATAACCAAATTTTGCAATCTTCTGGACGATATCAAGCCTATCGCTATAAGCTTCTGGAGGTGCCGAGTTTAGCAAAACAATATCGGCACTACCGACTATATCCTGCAACTCATCAATAATAATAGAAAAATCCATACCCTGCACCACAAGGTTGTAGGGGGTATCAGGCGTATTAAAATATGGAGAGGCCTGCATGAGGCGAATGTTGCCATCGGGAAATTTTTCTACTCCAAAAGCAGCCCGCTTTGAGCGAGAGACATACTCCAAGAGCGGGGCTGAAAAATTATTCACAGATCCCCCGCCACCTCCCACAGAAAATGGAATATGCCCCCCCTCCTCGCCATGCTGCCAGACAAAAAGCACCTGCACACCATCAGAAATTTGATTCCACACATTATCAATATTGGCAGAAATCAGTTGTGAATTACCGATTTTGATAGAACTGATCAGTTTTTTATTTTGCCGCACAAGGGCTGCGCTAAAGTTTAAAAAGTCTCCCTTGGCAACGATAAGAGACTGCAAGGTTTTATCATAATTCCTATACTTATCCTCAAGAAGCAATTTAAAGTTTGACTTCTCAAGAATATTTATTGAGACAATCGAGGTAAGACCGATTAAAAACAGTGGTAACATCACCACCATAATCAATTTTACTTTAAGTTGAAAAATATTTTTCATTATTAAGTAGATCTATTGGTATACAAATCCAATTGGCTTTCCTTACACTGATGAACAGTTAAATATGTACATGAAGTTATGGTAGTTGTTGCTCACAATATTTGCTTGCATGGGGTTTGTAAAGAAAAAATGATAACTGCACTTCACACAACCTATTCCAAGGGCAAGCCCTGACTTTTCCAATTATTCATACCGATCCTGTACCATAACACATTGACGAACCCCATTTTTTTGAGCGCATAGGCTCCCTTACCACTGCGCCAACAATTTATGCCATTACAAAAAACTGCAACCTTCTGCTGACGGTCGGCCTCGCGGACCCGTTTGCAACCGCGAAAATCTTTGACACTCAACTGTACCTGATCATCGGCAAAGCTTGGTGACCCAGACACAACCTGACAATGGGTGGAACCCGGAATGGTCCCAAAGGTAAAGTCTGCTGGTTTTCTAGCATCAATCAGCAATACCTTGCCATACTCCATAAACTCCAACATTTGCTCGGAGTTAACCACCGTTACCCCAACTATGCTCTCGGGAACCTCTGGATTCTGCCCGGCCAAGCTATAATCGGTGTAGAACAATCCTACGCAAAACATAATAAAAACAAAAAAATCCCCCACCCTGAAAAACATTACACCCCCCTAAATTTAAGTTTCATTAACACGCTATACTTTAATTCCAAATATAAGCTATACCCCGCCAAAACACTTAACTAAAAACAATAAAACTTTTATAGGTTACAACATCAGCCACTATCAACAAACCATGCTAAGCCTTGCAATGCAAAGTTTTATATTTTTTCCTATGCCCAGGTTCAATATTACGGAAACCTTTTGTTGCAAAGCAGTTCTTTTGACAAAGTGTTGGCAACCGATTATCATTTAACAGTCTGATTTTACATATCAAGCTATTTTGCCGCAATCCAAGCCAAGAGGAAAAAAACACCATGACGGCCCATTCCTCCAAAACCGTTCAAAAACTCATGGAGCTACAGATTGCAAACCTGCCCCTGGACAGCCAACAACTGGACACCTTAAAAGAGGCAATCTTGGCTGACGGAAAGCTTGATGCCGAAAAAATTGGCATTATTGAAAAGGTGATTTTTTCCAACAATAACAAAGGTGGCTGCGCATTAAACCGTGAAAAGGTGGAATTTTTATTTGCCATAAATAATATCTCCGACAATAACCGGGATGACAAGCTGTGGCAAACCCTGTTTGTGGAGGCTGTTACCGCCCATATTCTCAACGACAAAGAGTCTCCAGGAGTCGTCGATGAAGAGGAGGCTCTTTGGCTGATCAACACTATCGAGGCTGACGGTGGCTATAATATAAACGAGGTAGCACTACTTAAAAACCTTATGGAGAGTGCTGACGAACTCCCAAGCAACATAAAATTTCGCCTGGATATGATCCTGGCAGCAATTTGAGAAACAAAAAAACCGACAAATGAGTGATACGACACTAAGGCGCATAATTGCTGCCCTGAACTCTGCACCAACCCCATATCATGCCGTTGCCACCATGGTCTCCACCCTGGTCAAAAAGGGTTTCACGGAACTTGATGAGGGCGACAACTGGCAGCTGACCGCCGGTGGCCGTTACTATGTAATACGGGATTTTTCCTCCATCATCGCCTTTACAGTACCTGAGGTTGGGCTGGCCGATATCACACCTTTACGACTGGTTGCTGCCCATACCGACAGCCCAGCCCTCAAGATAAAACCCACCCCCCTCAAAGAGAAGAAAAAACACCTACTATGGGATGTTGCCGTCTATGGCTCTCCCATAATCTCCACCTGGTTTGATCGTGACCTTTCACTTGCCGGGTTGGTTGGGTATACAGATGGTTCCGACACCATTAAATATCAACTGCTGGACTTTAAACGCCCCATCTCCCGTCTGGCAAATCTGGCGATCCACCTCAACAAAGAGACCAACAAGGGATACAGCCCCCAGTTGCACGACGAGCTAAACCCATTTTTTAGCAGCGAGAAAACAAAAAACGCCCCCGAAAAGCAGTTTGACAAATTATTGCTCGATGAACTGGTGGCAAGCGGCTGCGGCAAAGGCAAAGCAAAAAACATCGATATAATGGATTGGGATCTTGCCTTTTATGATACCCAGCCAGCAGCACTATGCGGCTTTGCAAACGAGTGGCTGGCAGGAGCCCGCCTGGATAACCTTTTAAGCTGTTTTAGTGGCCTTGAAGCCTTATGCGAGGGAGGCAAAAACAACACCCTTTCCATGCTTGCCTGTTTTGACCATGAAGAGGTCGGCAGCCAATCAGCCACCGGAGCGGCAGGCAACTTTATAGAATCAACTCTGCACCGCCTATTACCAAACCAGGAAACGTTCAGCCGGAGCATGGCACAATCACGCATGCTATCGGTAGACAATGCCCACGCATATCACCCCAACCACCCAAGCCGACAGGATGATAACAACAGCCCCACCATGGGTGACGGTATAGTGCTGAAATATAACAGCAACCAACGCTACACAACCAATGCCATATCTGGCAGCTGGCTACAGGGACTATGCAAAAAACATGGGATACCAACCCAAAAATTCAGCGTTCGCGCCGACATGCCGTGTGGTAGCACAATCGGCCCCATATTAACTGCCAACCTTGGTATATCGGCTATCGATATCGGCATTCCTACCTGGGCCATGCACTCAATCCGCGAAACAGCCGGCAGCAATGACATCAAAAGCCTGGTGGAGCTGCTGACCAGATTTTATGACAGATAACAAAACATCTATTTATTAAACAAACGTGGCATGGAAAACATGGACGAGGATTGTCGCACCAACTTTTTCAACTTTTTTTTCAACCCCAATCTCTCCACCATGGCAACCAAAGAATCCATAATAAACTCAACCGCCAGATAGCATGCAATCAACAGCCGGTTGCCAGTAGTTTTGGGAAAAAACAAAAAATTGGCCTCCTCCTGCTCATGATTGCCAAAGCGAGCCTTATGCTCGCCAAAGCCTATCG
>JADFZS010000179.1 GCA_015232405.1 Magnetococcales bacterium
TAAAAAATGTAGAGTCGTTATGGTTGCCGGATATGATCACCTCTGATTGTGGTCCGTCGAGTTCGTCCAAGGTCTCTTTATATAGAATTGCGGCTCTGCGTGATGAGGTGACGATCATGGCCTTGAAGCCGTTAACCTGCACCCGTTCCCGATAATGTTTTAGCAGATCGATACATACCCAACGAATGCGTTGTGGTGCTTCCAATATGGCTTGTTGGGTTCCATACCGCTTTTTGATGGCTGTCTTCTCCTCGGTATTCTTATCGCTAAAATATTCATCAAACAGTTGGTCTAAGGAATCACCTGTAACTTTGGTTTGGGCCTCACGGCCTTCGTAAAGAATCTGTACGGTAGCTCCATCCTTGACTGCCTGTTCTATGGTGTAGACATCAATATAGGAGCCAAAGGCGTTGTTGGTCTTTTGGGTTTTTATAAGTGGGGTGCCGGTAAAGGCAACCTTGGGGGCATTGGGTAGACCGGCATTTATGGCGACACCCAGTGTACCGTACTGGGTGCGGTGTGCCTCGTCGGCCAGTACAATTATTTTATCGGAGTTGTTAAGCTCAGGGAAATCCAAATCCTCTTCATTCTCTTGGAACTTTTGAATCATGGCAGTCACCAGATCCGAGCTATCTTTTTGCAGCAACTCTTTTAAGTGGTCTACCGATTGAGCTTGATGGACTGTCTCGCCCTGGGCGCGTTTAAAGGTTGCGGTTAGTTGGGTGTCCAATTGGGTGCGGTCGGTGAGAAAGACCAGCTTGTATTTTTTTAAACTAACATCCCGGCGCATCATTACCGCTAAAAACACCATGGTCAGAGATTTGCCCGACCCTTGTGTATGCCACACTACACCACCGCGTTCTTTGCGAGAGGTGCCGGTCTTTATACGCTTGATAGTTTTGTGTACGGCGCGGTATTGCTGATACCGAGCCAGCTTTTTAATCACCTTACCGTCTATAGGCTCAAAAATAGTAAAATTTTGTATTAGATCCAAGAAGCTATTTTTTGCAAATATTCCAGCAATAAGTATCTCTTGTGAGTTGCTATTATCGCCAAGCTCGTTAACGGTGGTTGGGTAGGGATCTTTCCACTCCAGGAAATGTTCAACTCTTGAACTGATGGTGCCAACCCTTGCTTGGTCCCGATAGGTGGAGACCAGCATCTGGTTATAATAAAACAGCCTCTCCGCCCCCTCATCCTCATGGGGTGTGCGGCGATTGGCATAACGCAGCAACTGGTCAATCCCGGCCTCCATGGGGTTGGTGATGTAGGGCGATTTGCATTCAATCACCGCCAACGGTAGCCCATTAACAAATAGAACAATATCCGGGATGATGTTCTGGTTGGGGCCTTCCACCTTAAACTGGTTGCTACAGAGAAATTCATTGTTGGCCGGGTTGTCAAAGTCGATTATTTTAACAGTTTGTCCCCGGTTGCCTTTACCTAGATCCTGGACAACTGATTGATAGCCGACCAAGGTATCCCAGACCAATTGATTGGCCTCAAACAAGGTCGCCGCTTTTGGGTGGGTTATCTCCCTTATGATGGCTCTAAGGTTTGCATCGTTAATCCAGGGGTTGATTTTTTTAATGGCTTTTAGTAAGCGCGTTTGCAGGACAACATCCCGGAAGTACTCCCGTTCGCTGCCATCTGGGGCAAGCTCTGAACCGTGAACATACTGCCAGCCCAGGGATTGCAGTTGCTTGATGGCTGGTTGTTCGACTTTGATTTCTTCATCATTGATCATTGTTCAATCCCATGCAAACCGCATACCCTGTTTTAGTGTCTTGTTGCCGCACTTTTTACAGGTGTAGTGATCAATAGGTTGGTAAGTTTTGATCAGTCGTTTTCTGCATATTCCACATTTAAATTTGGTTTCAAAATATTCACCATCTCCATACTCAACTTTAACGTAGAAACGTTCGTGTAGAGTGTTGCAATTATTGCAGCCAAACAGTGCATGTTCATATTCAGACTTAAAGAGAAAATGGTGTGG
The DNA here is from genome assembly GCA_015232405.1 of Magnetococcales bacterium. Lineage (GTDB taxonomy): Bacteria > Pseudomonadota > Magnetococcia > Magnetococcales > JADFYX01. The sequence continues at coordinate 1,997 of JADFZS010000179.1, forward strand.
ATGCTCGTTAATCAGAGTTTCCAGTCTTCTCTTTGCCTTGCCCCTGACAGATGGTAACGCTGCCTCTAGAGAGGAGTGTTGAAAACCTATTCCCAAACAGATCTTCTCTGTAGCCTCACAGGTCAAACACTGAGCATCAAACCCCATTCCCATAGTCAGAACCACCTTTACCAATACACTGCCAGTGGGAAGGCTTTGCATGGTCTTGTATTATCCTTATACATTGTATCTTAGCCCCAAAAAATGGCTCCCCATTTCAAGCGTCTGGCTACCACATTTTTTGCAGTTGTATAGATTGATGGGGCGATCCGACAAGACAAGCCTTTTTTTGCATTTACTGCACCAGTGTTTGGTCTCTACTACGTCCCCGTTGTCATACTCCACTCGGACATAAAAGCGTATGTGTAATGTGTTGCATCTTTGGCAGCCAAAGAGGTTGTTATCATGTTCCAGTTCGGTACATCCCTGATTGTTTATCACTTCCGTCAATATTCTTTTTGCTTTGGCTGGCATACGTGGCATCACCTCTTCCAGGGATGTATGCATGTGACCAATGCGAACATGGAACTCTTCAGTGTAACCACATGTGTGGCAGTGAATGGCGGTTCCAATTCCCATAGTCAATCCACCTTGACCCGGACCTTGCCGGTTAGCAGATCTTGCATAAGGGCTTTTTTTAAGGATTTGGATTGTTTTGACTTTTGGACTTTCTTGTCAATATGGGAATCTACAGTAGATAGTATAGATGCAATTTTTTTTTGTTCTTCAAGATCTGGTAGAGGAATTAATATGGTTTTATAGTCAGTTAAAGTTAATTTTGGTCGAGTTTGTCCCGCCGTCCTATCCCTAACCTGCTTGGCTATAATGTCACTATTGAGAGCTTCTACAAGGAAGCTTGAAGATGTTTTTTTAACATTTGGACGTAATCTGATGATATCAGCCGTTACTACTCCACTTGGCATTGATTCGTTATAAATTGCTGCAATACCTGGTGGTAGCCCCATTTTGGTAATGATTATTTCACCTGGTTTTACACTGTGAGCGATCAGTTCTCTCGCTTTTTTTGTTGTAACAAATATGTTACTAATCCAATTAAATCTGCTTGGTTTGATATCTCGAACAAAAACAACTGGGACCCCTTGTTGTCTGTAATCTTTCTTAACAAGATTGCTACCAAATGGGCCAATCACAAAACTATTCTGTGATTTTTCTGCAAGTGTTGATATACCAACCACATCCCACCCCACAGGAATCCGCCCAACCGGGCTATCCTTGAACTGGGTGTGACCAATACCCCGTGTCAACAACTCCTGCATCATCCCCCGTTTCAGGTCTTGGAGCTTGTTGATTTGTGCCTCGGTCTTCTCTATCACATTATCTACCGAGGTGAGGATGGCTGCTATTTTTTGTTGTTCTGGGAGGGGTGGAATACGTACCTTTATTGATGAGAAGTTAATGAATTTTAAATTGAGGGTATCATCAACAAGACCTTGAGAAAATTTATGAAAGACCTGAACAAGTAGTGGCAGTTTAAAAAGGTAGCGAGCAAAACTGGAAGAAATTTTATCATTTGGGGCACATATAGTATATGCTGGACTGGCTATGCCATCATAGCTTGACAACCCAGAAACACCCTGCCACATTCTCATAGTATTGTAAGCAATATCCCCTGGTTGAACTCGAAGATATTTACTCTTATCTTGGTTAGAAGTATCTCTTTTCACAAGTGAACTTCTCAGCACTACACCATCTTTTCCTGTTACAGCAAGAAGTGGCAATGTTGGGTGGTTTTTATCGATCCGATTGGCAAATAAATCACCAATTATATATGTTCCAAAGCCTTCAATTTTTTTGGAATCTAAAAAATCAGTCCAGGTTTTGAAATAATCACTCATACCCCAACTCCTCCAGGTGTGCCATCATCGTCGCCTCAGCATCAGCCACCTCAAGATTTAGCTCATGCAACGACACCCGATACTTATCCCACCACCGCTCAAGCTGGGCTATTATCCTAGCATCTTCGGTTCCGGCCTGTTCCCGGATTTTTTCTTTTGTAAGCTCCTCTTTAAAATCGTAATACTCACCCCGCCGATCAAATACAGAAGAGACATCAAAGCCCTTTAATATCTCCTCCTGGATATACTCATCCTCCACCTCCCGAACCGGAATACCACCATGAAGGATACCACGTACATCAAAGATCTCTGGTGGTGGGGATGTGTCGGCATAGCGGCGGATGTTTAGATTGAAATCGTTCTCTTTGATCTCCGCAAAAGGGACCACTTGGGAGTAGCGTTTAATGGATTCATAGTTGACAAAGGTAGCAACAATCTTCTCAATATCCTCTTGCCGCAGACGGTTCTGGTTTTTACCCTCTTCATATTCCAATTCGCCATTGATAAAAAGCACCTTGCCTTTGCGGTTAGGCATTTTCTTCTTATTGATAATCAATAGACAGGCAGGAATGCCGGTACCATAAAATAGGCTTGATGGTAGACCGATAACCGCCTCCAAGAGATCATCTTCCAAAATACCCTGGCGAATGGCTTTTTCACTGGCCCCCCTAAACAGCACACCATGAGGCATTACCACACCGGTCATACCCTCGGCATTGGTAGAAGCGATCATGTGTTGGACAAAGGCCAGATCACCGGCATCTTTGGGTGGAGTGCCATAAGGAAAGCGACCAAAGCCATCTTTTTCAGCAGAACCCTTACCCCACTTTTTTAACGAAAAAGGCGGGTTGGCAATCACCCGGTCAAAGGTCATCAACTCACCATGTTCAATATGCTGCGGTTCCCGAAGGGTATCACTCTTGCGAATGTCGGCGTTAAACACCCCATGCAAAAACATGTTCATCTTGCATATGGCCCAGGTGTTCAGGTTCATCTCCTGACCATAAAGGGATAGGTTGCCGGGGTTTTCACCATGACGGGCCAGATAGTTGCGGGTATGGATCAACATGCCGCCAGAACCCACCGTAGGATCATAAACCCGCATTTTAGCATGGGGTTCCAACAAGGCTACCAACAGTTGAACCACCTCCGATGGCGTATAAAATTCACCACCCTTTTTACCGGCAGAGTCGGCAAATTTCTTTATAAGGTATTCATATGCTGCCCCCAACATATCCGGCGATTCAAAATCGTTGTTACGCAACCGATGCCGGGAGAAGTGGGAGAGCAGATCCCGAAGCTTGTTGTCGGATAGCTTGTTCTTTATATTAAAATCAATCGAGACCAGCACCCCCTCCAACCCCTGATTATGCTCCTCAATGGCCTCTGTCGCTTTGTTTAGCTCCGCCCCGATATCATGCTTTAGATCTTTAAGAACCGACCAACGAGCCATGTTAGGCACAAAAAAGGTGTCGGTATACTCATCCCCATCCTGGGCCAACACCTGGGCCTGTTCCGCGCTCTTACCCTTGCCAGTATAATAGGCAATAACCTTCTCCTGCTCCTCATCAAACGAATCCGACAACCGCTTGATAAACATCATGCCAAAGATATAATCCTTAAACTCCGAGGCATCCATATTGCCCCGGAGAATATCCGCCGCTTCCCAAAGGAAGGATTCAAGCTGCTGTAGGGTTAGTTTGTTTGTCATTCTTGATTTATTAGCCTGTTAAATGTAGATAGTGCAAAATTGATGTGTTTGGTACATAAGAGACAGTTTACAGTACCAGACAATAAATTATAGCGCACTATTCTACGCTTAAACCCACCTCGTCGGATACCTCATCGTTTGGATTCCAATCTGATGCATCCAGATCACTAACCAATGGCCGAAAAATAGAGTTGAGCTTTTCTAGATTATCCTTCATCCAGGCTTGATACTCAGGCCACGCATTTTGGTTGGTTGGGTCACAGTTTTCTCTTAGTATTCTTAGCCGACATGCCTGTCTTGTCGGTAGCTCTTGCCACAAGATCGAGACACCCAACCTGTTTTCGATGTTCTCTTTTTCTTCCATAAGCAAGTTGAAATATGCAGTGGATTCGTCGGCTGTAATATAGAGTTCGACACCAATCTTTTTGGCCTGAGTATTGATCGTTGCGCCCAGTTGAAAACCGGACCGTCCTATCCCAAAATATGTCCAATGCTGAGGTCGAGCTTTTCTGGGCTTAACCGGGCTGTTAGTGTTTTCCAAAATCGCAAAAAACTGTAGCCAGTATTCATAGTTACGTTTTTTAGTTTCACTGAGGTCTTTTTCAGAAATACTCTTAGCCCCTTTGCTAACCGATTTGGTCCAGTCGTTAGGCTTGGAGATAATGTTAAACTTTGGTGCAGGTACAGAGTCACCTATTCTCCATAGCTCGATCTCCAGTCCAAAAAAGTGCAGATCATCATTAGTCACCTCATTAAGCCAATCCAATGTTGCTCGATGTTCATCGGTAAATGGCGATGCAATCCAAACAATGGTGGCTGCATTAAGGCCAGCAGCATAAGTCAATAGTTGCCCCAGATGTTTATGGTCTGTTTGCTCCAGTTGGTTTTCTATCAACACAAACTGATCGCCAAAAGCCTTACACAAAATATCAGCCCGAAATGGCCCAACCTCTTTCTCTGTAGCCTCATGTTCAAGCTCGTCAATACCAATGGTCTTACCCAAAATAGCCAAGTTCTCTTCTTGGGCTAGCCAGGGTGTGAAGTCGCAATCTTCCGTCTGCCATATTGTTCTAAGTTCAACGCGTTGCAGTTGGCCTAAAGGAGAGTTCATCAAGATTTCCCTGAGTTTGAGGGTGATTGACTATGCTTGATTGTTGAAAATTATGTTTTTTATGGTGTATATTAATCTCCTCAGTATAGCATATTTAGGCATGATAAAACATGGTAGTTAGTATAGTTTAGCTGAAATCCATTCATGTCGCATATAATGTGTATGTAGTTGTTTGGTTTTGGTGGTTATTGGTACATTCAAAGCATCAATCTTGATCTTAGCCAGTATAGGGAGGGCGATTAGTTTATTGGGGGACGAGTACCGGAACAAAGAAAAGTGGCACATAGAAACATAAAAATGCTTATAGAGAGTCCTTGTTTTTTAAATATTTTAGTGGGTTTTGGATAATCCACTAAAGGAGAAACTTGATGCAAAATTGGCAAGATCAGAGAGTCTGTGTAAACTGCTTCGAGGATGATGGAATCAAACAGTTCATTAAAAAAAATGCAGATAGCAATGGGTGCTACTTTTGTGAGACAAAATCACAAAAACCAATCGCTACATGCCTGTTCTGGTCTGAGTATCATCTATGACTTAATTCCAACATATCATAGAGGGTGGCACGGTAGAGCCTAGTTAATTGTCCTAATTCTATGTCCAGGTAGAATGGTGTCACCAACCTAGCTTGGCAAACAGGTGAGCTTTCTTATAAAATCTAACCTGTTCAACATTTATGCGGGTTTCACTCAGCTTTGTCATTGATCAATTTCCAAACAGGTTATACTATGTTGATATAGAGTCTAAACATCACCAGTAATGGAGGAAACCATGGGGCTTTCAAAACAGGCCAAGATTATGAGCCAAACAATGGAAAAAATGGTGTTACGCCATTTAGAGGACTCTAGGCAACCAGCCAGGGACAAGGTTATGTTCCTGCTTAGCCACAAAGCTGGGTTACGGGCAAAGGAGATTGCCGCCATCACATGGGCCATGGTGATTGATGCCAATGGCAACATTGGCAAGGAAATACGATTGGAGAATATTGCAGCCAAGGGAAATAGTGGGAGGGTTATCCCGCTCAATGCGGAACTTATGGCTGCACTGGTTGCACTTCATATGGACCGGGGAGACATGGCGCAACCACAAAACACAATAGTCCATTCAGAGCGTGGCCTTAGAATGTCGGCACCGACAGTTACCAACTGGTTTCACAAGCTATATAAAAAATTGGGGCTTCAGGGTTGTTCCTCGCACTCTGGGCGGCGTACGTTTGCTACCAGGGCGGCCAAAGCGATTGTGGGGGCTGGTGGCTCCCTGAGGGACGTTCAGCAGTTGCTAGGCCATTCGTCGTTGGCCACTACCCAGAGGTATTTGGATGGCTCAGAGAATGCGAAGCAGCGTGTTGTCGATATGGTTTGAAATGCCGCTGGCCCTCCATATAACCGACTTTTGTTGGCCAACACACCTAACCTACTGCCTATACTGATAAATCCGATACAACCTGTTACTCGATAACCTCATTTCCAACAAATTCTGCAGTTAGCTCCTCTGAGAATGCCGCAGTGCCAATTCCCAAGTTTTTATTAGCCAATCACAACTCTCAACAACTTCTTGCAAAATAATCCTAATTTGATTTGTCCCAAACTTTTAAACTTTTGAATAAGGAGTATGTCCGTGAGAGTCACTGTATCCAAGGTTGATACGTCTAATAAGCGCACATCAACCAAACATTCTAGGCGACACGTTGGTACACGATCAGCTTTATGTGCATCCGCTGGTGAAGGATCTGTATTGAGCCTTGCCCTATATCGGTTAACCACAGAACCTAAATATAGCAAGTTTCTTCAACCCCATAATGAAGAGTTGTTATCCGAAATTCTTAATGCCCTGGTGCAAGTTTTTTACCGAAGAGGTAAGCCAAAGTCCCCAGTTCCAACCACCAAAGAAGCCTTGGTTGTAGCGATGGAGCTTCTCGGTTTTACTCCAGCAGAAGATTTCGTTATTGATATAAGTGGCACCGATACCAACATGGTCGTTTTTCAAAATAAGAAAGATGCGTCGCTGTAATTGTTTGTCGTAGCAAGAGGTCAAAATGAGCCTAAAAATTATCACAGCAGGCAATGAAAGACCTCCGAAGATTTTAAAGGCGGGTTCCCAGCATGATGAGCGGGAAGAATAAAAGCCAAAACACCATATGAGTCTGGCCTATTACGATTTGTAAGAAGTCAGGCTCATATTGACCGCTACTCCAGCAAATATATGCAGAAAATAAAAAATCTCCTTGAGACATAGTGATACTGCCCATATCATCGGCATATTTAGTTATACAACGTTGGTATAAGGCATATGCAGATGAGAACATCGAT